>JAHEHB010000070.1 GCA_024644775.1 Deltaproteobacteria bacterium | reverse complement strand
AGGTATTTTCAGAAGATTTTGGACAAAAAGATCATCTTAGAAAGCATCTTGGAGGTCATCCCAAAGTTTCATGACCAGAACAAAGATGCGTTCGAGCTGGGTTACAACCTTTAGGAGATTTACCATCCGAACGATTCGATACCATATCGATAGAAACGTAAAAAGTCTGTCGGATAAGGTGTTTATGACGGCGCCCGAGCCCGGATTGGAACTCACGTACGCCCAGCTCAAAAAAGATGCCCGGGGGTATGGCAAACAAATTTTGAAGATGGGAATAAAAAAGGGAAATACGATTTCTTTGATGATGCCAAACGGCTATCAAACCACGAAACTGTTTCTTGGCATCATGTATGCCGGCATGATCGCCGCCCCTTTAAACCTTCACGCGCAACCGGCTCACCTGGAGTATGTGCTGGATCACTCAGACACCACACTTGTCTTTGTGGATAAATCAGAAAAAGATCGTCTACAAGCCGCCTTAAAAAAAGTAAATCGAGACATTCAGGTGATCGTTATCGATATCGATGCGCCGAGCATATTTGAAGACAAAGATTGTTCCGACATAAACTTGCCGGATGTGGCTGAGGAAGACAGTGCCCTGCTCTTATACACCTCCGGAACAACCGGGAAACCCAAGGGAGTCATCCTGACCCATCGCAACATGATAGCCGGCGGCGAATATACCGCGTTGGCTCATCAGCTCACTGCAGATGACAGATCCTTATGCTCGCTGCCGCTTTACCATATCAACGGCGAAATCGTCAGTGTCGTAGCACCCTTGGTTAGTGGGGGTAGCGTCGTTATACCTCATAAGTTTTCGGTATCCAACTTTTGGCGCCTTCTTTCAATCTATCGTTGCACCTGGTTTTCCGTAGTTCCCACGATTATCTCTTATCTTGTTTCGGAAAGTAACATCGAAGGTAAAAACTACCCACTCGATGCGGTGCGGTTCGGTCGATCCGCATCCTCTGCCCTTCCCCCATCACTACATAAAGCGTTTGAGGAAAAATTTGGTATTTCGATCATCGAGACCATGGGGCTCACCGAAACCGCCGCACCAGTTTTCTCCAACCCATTGGATCCCAAGGCTCGTAAATACGGCTCTCCGGGCCAGGCTGTGGGAAACCAAGTAAAGATAGTCGACCGGAAGAGCCGAGAGGTTCCCACCGGCACCGTCGGGGAAATCATGGTCAAGGGCGATAACGTTACAAAAGAATACTATAAAGCCCCTGAAACGACGGCTGCTGCGATCAACTCCGACGGTTGGCTTTATACCGGTGACCTGGGCTATTTGGATGAGGATGGATTTGTTTTTGTTACCGGCAGGCTAAAGGAACTTATCATCAAGGGGGGTGAAAATATTGCCCCCCGTGAAATTGACGAGGCGCTGTACAAACACCCGTCGGTACTCGAGGCGGCTGCGGTGGGTATACCGGATCAGCACTATGGAGAAGAAATCTTAGCCTGTGTTGCCTTGCGGCCCGGCAGAAAATGCACGAAATCAGAGCTTCTAAAGCATTGCCGAAAACATCTGGGAGAGTTTAAGACACCGAAAACCATTCGGTTTCTCCCGGATTTACCCAAGGGCCCATCCGGTAAAATCCAGCGCCTTCAACTGCCAAAAATCCTTGGATATGAAGAAATTCAAAGCTGACAGAACGAAAACGATCTTAATCTTCGAGATTTCAGCTCGACTCAGAAGTAAAGGTCTATCTAACGGTTCATCATATCCTGCATCGACTGTTTTTTATAACCGTTCGGTATACCAAACAAGTCATCCGCCACTTCAATCTTCTCGATTTTAGTGACTTCGTTACGATTGGTTCCGTACTTGTTTTTTGTAAGCGATAAGATCGGGTAGCCGTCTAAATTCATGAGGGCTTTTTGTCGGGGGTTTTGTCCTCCCATTTCTCCAAACATTTTCATATTATCAGTATAATCCCCCATAATCTGCTTCATGGTGATTTCTTTTGTGATCCAGTATTCATTTGTATAATCGCCAACTTGTTGTGTGTATTGTTCGCACATATAATCATTAATCTGTTTTTTTTCCCCTGTTTTTTCCAGCTCACCTGTTGTCTCCTTACCCATGTCCTGTCCTATTTTCCTTTTCATATTTGAAAAGCCTTGGCCCATCTGTTGCAACTCATCAAGATTCATTTCGACATATGCGTTTCGCTGTGGAAAGAAATTGCGTACGACTTTTTTTTCCATGTCCATAACCATAAATGTCGTCTCGTCTTTCTCATTTTCAAAATCGACTCGCATTTTAGGGCCTTTAATATAAGTGGTATGCATGGAAACTTTCGGCGCAGATGGTTTATCCCCCATTGCTGCCTTAAACCTATCTTCCATCATTTTTCTCTGAGCGACGGGCATCTGTTCGAGCATTTTTTTCATCGCCTCCAAGCCCGGGTTAACGCCACTTTCAACCCGGGTTGTTTTTTGCACGATGATTCCTTCAAATGCCTGAGATATAGCAGAAAATACGATCAACAGAGCAACAAGCGACAACAGAAAAACAGATCTCTTCATAATAATAACCTCCACATTGTTTATAAATTTAGTTAGTGTCCGTCCAGGGATGAGTCCGCCTCAGGCGGATGCAAGATCAAGGCGGGCGTCCGCCGGCGGATTAACCACCCCGATGAAAAAAATCGGGACAGGCATCCATACATTGAGTATTTTGAGGATTAAAATTCGGAGCCCAACGCCGATATTGCGAAAATTAGCCATTTCTGGATAGGCACTAGTTATTGGATGGAATATTATATCCATAGGAAGAATATTTAGCAAAACATCTTGGCTTTTTTTATTTTTTTTACATATCACTGTTTCGGTATAGAAGCGGGCTTTCAGCCTTCAGTGTAACGCTCTGCTATGGCTTTATAAGCCACTGCTCCATTAATTCATCGACTGCATCCGGTAAAATCCCCATCATCCATGCCAGGTCGACGACCGTGCATCGTTTGCGAATCTCATGCATGTGTAAAATCGCCGTTTTCGCGCGATGGGGGGAGCAGTTTATGTCATCGACAAATCGTGCAGCACCGGCTGTGTGTAAACAATCTGCCACACGATTCGGGGATATTGCACTCGAACACACGACATCTCGGAAACGGTGCCACTCCGCTGGAACACTCAGGGTATCTCGCATTTGTTTCAGATGATCCTGTTTTGCCTCATATTGTGCGGAAACCGGCGTTGCCAACCTTCCCCAGAATGATCGATCGATCGAATCCGGTAGATTGACGAACCGAGGAGTGTCGATGGTCTTTATTCGCTCATAAATAGCGGCAGAAAAAATGGTACCGAGTCCGACCTGCCTGCCGTGTAAATCATGCGGTATACCATCCACAGAACTCATCATATCCAAGGTGTGGCTCAACAGGTGCTCGCCGCCGGATGCCGGGGCAGAGGTTCCAATCATCGTCATGGCAAGCCCTGAATAATTCAGAGCATCGAATATCGCTCGAATACTTTGAGGGTCGCGCGACGCAATTTTTTCCGGTTGGTCAAAATAGACCGGTTCGATGTTTGAGACGATATCCGCACAGAAACTGCAATAATATTCGTCATATAGAAAATGGTTCATTTTCCAGTCAGCCCCGCTCACCGATTTGGCAACCGCATCGCCAAGCCCTGAAGCAATCAGATTATAGGGTGCTTGCTCAATGATCGCAGGGATCGCGAAAACCGCCAGCGGCGTGTGCGCGCGCACGATTTGTTTTACACCATCGATAGAGGGTGCAACATTGGCGGACGTATACCCGTTCATGGTTCCTGCGGTGGCTACCGCCACATACGGCGTATTTTTTTCAAAGGACAGCCATTTTGTGAGATCGTTGATCACGCCGCTCCCCACAGCAATAAAGATATCGGGGGTTTCTATTTTGGTGTGTAACTCACCAAGCGTAATGTCATCGCATTTCGGTGGACCGTTTTCATCGTCCGGTAACACACGGGATGTGGCCGACCAGCGCTCGTCTGCAAGAATGGATTTGACATCACTCCCTAAAATCTCATAAGTTCTTTGGTCGGACAAAATAACAGCGAAGCGGCCGGATATCTCTTTGTCAAGAACGGTTGCCAGCTTAGACAACGCATCATCTGCGTAAATGATTTCTTTAACGGGGACCTCATGGGATTTCCCGCACTCACATTCAAAGGTGCTTCCCAGAATCGATTTCGGATCAGGTATAGTATGCATCGTTTTTCACCTCAAATCTCGTCTGTTGTATGGGTTGATGAACAATATAGATGATCTATAATAATCTGAAACGCTTCCGCATGAAAGCGAAAACAACCCAATGATTGCTTTGCGATTAGAATTTTACGCTTTCCAGCTATAAAAATAACGAAACTCATATACCATCACTCATCAGCTCCGTCAAAAAATTGACTTTTTCATCACGATAGACACGAATTTCTACATTCTTTCTTCGTAAAAATCTATTAAATGTGTCTCAAAACGGTTTTAATTTGTAAGTATTGAATATCTATCCCATTTTGGCACGAATCATGCCTCTTACAGATCGACCCCAAGGTTGAAAGACCCAATGGATTGTAAAGCGTACGGTCCCTTCCGGGCCCTCGCTTTATTTCAGATTATTAAGGAGCACTGCAGATGGTCGGCCTTGCAGCCTGTCGGGTGTTGGAAAATACCCCAGGCATCTTAAAAGAAAAAACTTTACAACCGCTATCCGAGCTGATTTCGAAAAACGAAGAATGGCTCATGGAAAAAATCCTGATGTATGCTCAGGATCGTGGATACATAAAGTACACCTCAACCCTTCAGGAAGCCTGGCGGTTCTCCATTTCCGGTCTTTCGGAGTCCTTACTTTCGATATTAAAAGAGGACCCTGACGATCTGGAGCTAAATCCGGATGAAAACTTTGTGGAAGATCCTGCGGCTTCATTTGGCATCATCGAGGCCAAGCGGCATCGCGCACGGGGTGTGAACCTCGGTATGTTTCTCGGTTTAATGAAATACTATCGGGAGACGTATAAAGATCTCGTAGGTGAATCAGGCTTTGAGAATGAGTACAAGAAATGTTGTCTTCAAATCGTGGAGCGGTTTTTTGATCGGGTGGAACTCGGATTCTGTGCTGAGTGGTCGACTTCCACCGAAAGCACCATGCTTAAGGAACTCCAAACCACCAATCGATCCATGACAAACGAGAAAAACAAGTATTTAACAATTTTTGAAAGTCTACCCAATCCCGTAATCATTCTAGACCAAGAATATCGGATTGAAAATGTGAATCATTCCGGCTCGCTACTATTGAAGTCTTCCAGTGTACCGGGATCTCAGTATTACAACATCGAAACGAACCAAAACAGAAAAAATCGAGAACGCGTTCATGGCAAACCCTTGAAAGCCTATTTGCCATGGATAACAGATGAAATCAACGAATTTAATAGCTCCAACGCCCGAGAGCATCACTTCGAAAAGACTTTCGAGACTGCCGACGGTAAGCATTACTTCCATGTTCGATGTTCACGGATGTTGGATATATCCGGAAAATTTAACGGAACCGTCATCAACCTTGAAGATATAACCGATCGGAAAGAGACGGAACTCGCACTGCGGGAGAGTGAGCACCGGTTTCGTCAACTCTTCGACCACATGAGCAGTGGTGTGGCGGTATACGAAGCTGTGGAAGAAGGAAACGATTTTATCATTAAGGACATCAACCAAGCTGGAGAGCGAACCAGCGTAGAGAAGATACAAAAATGTGTCGGCAAAAGTGTCTTAGATATGTTCCCGGGTATAAGAGAAATGGGCCTTTTGGAAGTTTTCAAGCGAGTGTGGGAGACGGGAGAATCAGAACATCACCCGATCTCCTATTATCAAGATGAACATCTATCAAGCTGGTATGAAAATTATATCTACAGGTTACCTTCCGGAGAAATTGTTGCTGTATTTGACAATGTCACAGACCGAAAAAAGGCTGAAGACGCGCTTCAAAAAACAACCCAAGAGCTGAAAGAGAACATCAAAGAACTCGAAAGGGCCAATCGTCAAATATTAAAACAACAAAAAGCGGTCATCGAAGAAGAGCGGCTAAAAGTCCTCTTGCAGATGGCGGGTGCCACCGCGCATGAATTGAATCAGCCTCTCATGGCATTGTTAGGCAACATTGAATTGCTGGGGTTTGAAAAAAATAATCCTGAGAAGGTATCCCGAAGGATCACTAAAATAGAGGAAGCCGGTAAACGAATTACTAACATTGTTAAGAAAATCCTCACCATCCAACATTATGAAGTAAAATCCTACGTAGATAACCCCGCCATACTGAATCTGGATCAACCCATACATGTATTGTCGGTGGAGGATTCGGATGAAGATTTTAATAAAATCAAAGACAGCCTTGCGAGATACTCACCAATCAGACTGACACGATCCCGTGATATTGAAGACGCCTTCAAAATTTTGGATACGGATCAGGCGGATCTCATTTTCCTGGATTATTTGCTTCCCTCCGGAACCGGCCTTGAGTTCCTTCAAAAGATTCAAAAGAAAGGAATCGAAACGCCGGTTGTCTTTATCACAGGGCAAGGTGACGAAATGGTGGCATCACAGGCAATTAAATCCGGTGCATACGATTATTTGCCCAAAGCAAATGTCAACAACAAAACGCTGATGCGTGTGATTCAGAATGCCCTGGAGAAGTTTCGTCTGAAAAATGAAGTAAAGCTTGCCATGGAAAAAATGGCAGAGCTTTCAAGTCGAGACGAACTAACCGGTCTATACAACCGCAGATATTTTTTAGAAATCTTCGAACGGGAGGCAGCCAGCACCCAACGATACAAAACCGACTTGGTTCTATGCATGATGGACTTAGACTGTTTCAAGCGTATCAACGACAGGTATGGTCACCCAGCGGGCGATACGGTACTAAAAAAAGTTTCACAATTACTTCGGGACAGCGTTCGAAAAAGCGATATTCCCTGCCGTTATGGAGGTGAGGAGTTCGTCGTCATATTACCCAACACGGGTACGGAGCATGCAAAGGTATTCTGTGAGAGATTTAGAAAAGCCACCGAATCGCTGTCCATTCCGCACAACGGAACAAACATGCAGATAACCATCAGCATTGGCCTGGCGCAATATGACGTATCTTCTGACAAATCATCAATCGATCTATTAGAAAAAGCTGACACCGCACTGTACGCTGCAAAAAAAGCAGGGCGTAACAAAGTAGTTGCTGTCGATTGATACTGTTTTTGTCCGTCATATCAGACAGTTTTGGCCTTTGTAATACACCGGAAAACAAAGCATTTTGAGCTTGACTTTAATTAAAATATCATTAAAATGATTAAGCTTAATTAAAACGTGATTAAAATTAATGAACTTAATTATTCCCCAGTAGCTCAGTTGGTTGAGTCCGCCTCCGGCGGATTAACCATCGGGTCATTGGAAATTGGTATTTTTATTTAAATTTTATTGTCGTCGATTTGTTCCCCAGTAGCTCAGTTGGTTGAGTCCGCCTCCGGCGGATTAACCATCGGGTCATTGGAATTTGGAAAATTCAAAAAAATTATTTCGTCAATTTGTTCCCCAGTAGCTCAGTTGGCAGAGCAGATGGCTGTTAACCATCGGGTCCGCGGTTCGAGTCCGTGCTGGGGAGCCATTAATTCATGGGCCGGGACAATATCCCGGCCTTTTTCGTTATGCAATACTGGGTTTACATCATTCAAAGTCAGTCTGTCGGCAGAGTCCGCCTTCGGCGGATTAACCAGCGGGTCCGCGGTTTCCGCCCGGGGCGGACTGGGGAGCCAAATTTTCCAAGGCTCAATCATACAAGATTGAGCCTTTTTTATTGTGAACTACGATGACATATTGGGTGTACATACTTCAGAACGAAATAACCGGCAAACTATACAAAGGACAAACATCAGATTTGAATAAACGCATTGAGCGTCATAATACCCATGAATCCGGCTCAATGAGATACACCCACAAACAAAGAGGTTCGTGGCGGCTCGTTTTTTCTGAAAAGTATTCCACTCGCAGTGAGGCAATGAAAAGAGAAAAGTTTTTAAAAAGTGGTCAAGGTCGTGAATGGATACGAGAGAACATTACGGATAGGTAGCTCAGTTGGCAGAGTCCGGCGGATTAACCATCGGGTCCGCGGCTTCCGCCCAACGCGGACTGGGGAGCCAAATAAAATCAAAGGCTTACGAGAAATCGTGAACCCTTTTTGGATTATAAAAAAATTAAATTCCAACCTCATTTCCAACTTACACAAACAAAAAAACCGGATTCGAATGAAATCGGTTTTACCAAAGGAAGGGACCAGGGACGTCTCCTTGTCGGTGCTGATCGCCTATCGTAGCGTGTCTAGTGCCTTCAATTTCAACCGATTCTTGCTCTCATAACCCGAAGGTCGTTGGTTCAAATCCATCCCCCGCTACCATAATAATATTAGGGGTTTAGAAAGAATTCTAACCCCTTTTTTGTTCTTAAGGGAAGCATTACAGTTCCTTAATTCCCATAGATTTCGACGATTTTCATATCGACCTGCTCTTTTTCAACTGTGCGACCTTATTGTATTTGCAGATAAAATCAAAAGCTTGCATATTTTCCTAAAAAACGCTATTTTCTTAAACAAGAAAATAGAGATAATCAGGAAAATGCCAACTGAAACAGAGATGATCGAACAGCTTCGAAAGGGAGAGGTTTCGCTGCCCCCGCTCTCTTTTCACCTATTGGAGAGCGGGTCGGAGTCAACAGGAAACCGCCGTTTCGATGCACTGGTTGAGGCATCGTGGGACCGGATGATAACAAAATTTATGGTCGAGTGCAAAGCCCTTTCCACGCCCAAAGCTTTTCAAGATGGGCTCAACCTGCTGAAAACATCGACGCTTTCCGAGGGTTACCGGCCTTTGCTTTTTGTCCCTTTCCTCAGTGAACAGCAATTGCAGGAACTGGAGAGAGAAGGAATCAGCGGCATCGATTTGTGCGGAAATGGTGTGGTGATTGTGCCCAATGTGTTTGCCGTATTCCGCAGCGGTCAGGAAAACCGCTTCAAATCCTCTGCCTCGATCAAAAATATTTATCGGAAAAACAGTTCCATGGTGGGGCGGACCTTTTTCGTATTTTCAGGATATAAAACCGTTCGAGACGTTTGTGCGGAGATCAACCGAAGGAATCTATTGGTGAATCTTTGGGATAAGAAGGCGATAAGCCTTTCCACGGTTTCGAAGGCATTGAAGACACTTGAAGATGATCTGATCATCGTGCGTGAAGATACCATTCGCCTTCTACAAGCGGAAAAGCTTCTGCAAAAATTGAGCGAGAACTATTCCCCCCCCAAAATCAGAGAAAGGATTCTTCTCAAGGTGAAAGAGGAGATGGAGACGATCCTTGAGTTGCTGAGGAAAGAATCACAAGAGTTGGGTTTGCCCCTTGTGGCTGCTGGAACGTCATCTGTCGGCCGGTATGCCGTGATGCAGCGGGGGGATCTTTTATCCGTTTATTCCCCGCGCATGGAAATGCTGCTGAAAAGATTGTCCGGAGACCGGTCGGATCGCTTCCCAAATCTGGAGCTCTTAGAGACAGAGGATGAAACTGTTTACTTTGATTGCCGGAAGGATGGGGAAAACTTCTCGTGGGCATCTCCTGTGCAGGTATATGTGGAATTGATGACCGGTGACAAGCGCGACCGAGAGACCGCCGAGCAAGTAAAATCATATATCATGAACAATCTTCAGACGGCCTATATATAAATGATTACCGTAACCTACCTCCAAACATCGCTGCTGGATCTGCTCCACGAGATAAAGGGTACAGACATCAAACCCATCCTTGGCGGGGGCTTCGGTCTGGATCTAGAGATCAATCACGTACAGCAGCAGGGTGCACGTACGCTTTTGCGCGAGTGGCCGGAGCCGCGTTCCACAAACGATCTTGACTTATTTCTCCGACCGGCGCTGCTCATTAATCCAGCAGAGTTAAGCCCCCTGGCAGCAGCCATTTCCGGATTAGGCTATAAAGTCGTCCCAGGCGCTGAAAAATACCAGTTTGTAAAATCCGGTCCGGAAGGCAGTGAGGCCGGGAGCGTCAAGATAGACATCCTTACTGGTCCACGAACCTGTTTTAAGGATACAAAAGTAAAGGTTGATGCTCGTCGTGCACGCCCCAAACCTTCCGTTGGTATTCATGCGCATCCTGTGGATGAAGCGCCTTCGTTAGAGGAAAGCCTTTTGTCTGTGCAATTGGCCGGAAAACTCGGTTCAGGCGACTCCTGGCAGGCTGATGTTTTGGTGCCGCATCCATATACGTTTTCGATGATGAAGCTCTTCGCATTCCGAGATAGGATCGATGATGCCAATAAAGATTTCGGCCGCTACCATGCCCTGGATTTATATGCGGTAATAGCGACGACAATTGAAGAGGAGTGGCGACACGCTAATGTACTGAAAGATCAATATGGGAACCAGCCTTATGTTTTGGATGCGGGTCGGATTGTCTCGGAACATTTTTCATCCCTTGATCGTTTGGGGATGGTGAGATTGAGGGAAAGCCCTTATTATCGACCCGAATTCCAGCTTGAAGAATTCATTTCCACCCTTCAGGAACTATTTCCTGTTACGGCCGAAACTGGCGCTCTAAAAGGTGCGTAAATCTACGCGCACTCATGATTGTCTTTCATTTTTCCATCTAACCTTCTCTGGCTCTTTCCCTCAAATCCTCTGATTTTCTCAATCTCACTCTATCTCGCTCTACGCTCTCAGTCCATTGAAGCAATAGCGTCCATGACGGTCGATTCTGTGGAAATCGCTTCATCCATACGCGTTCTAAAACCGGCGCTGTCATCTTAAGATTGTGGGATTATCTATTTCAGCACGCGCTGTCCGCAGGCTCGATGGAAGATATGAAACTGTAATATTAAATCTGGATACCGGTGAAGAAGATATAATTGCCTCATTTGATGGTCCTGGAAAGATGAAGAATGCTCGGAAACTTTCTCCTCAAATATTAGGGAAATAGATCATGTGAGTCCCGCTGCCAATAAAGATTTACGCGATACGGTCACCTCACCAGCCTTAAGGTGCCTTGGAAATGACATCTATGAGGCGTGGGATCAAATCGCACCGATAGGACGGTTTAATCACACAGATTCTGAAAAACTGATCGATTTTGCAACATCCGAGGCAATTCCGAATGGCTTTCAAGATTGGTCAGAATCGATGAGAAACCGATATCTGTAATATACGATAACCAAATTGTGATGCGACAATTTACTCAACATAGCTCGGACGGCATCTGACACCTGGCGGTCTCTGGAACTTGATTTTAAAACATTGTTGGTACAAATATCGTATTGGCAGCTTAAATAGGCGCATCTCTGGAAATTATTGATTTTCAAATCAACTATTGAGTATAGATTCTCCCGTGTTGTTTGTTTTTTCGGAATGAGAAGCCTAAAATCCAGAACTTGATATTTTTTTGAGAAATCCACCAGAGATTAAAGATTGCTCATTTTGCCCTGTTGGGTAAGCATCGCCTCGCAATTTGTGCTGTTTTTGAACGACACAATATCGTATCAGTAGATAATTTGAAGACGGCCGCAGCCAGTCAAAGTGAATATTTGGCGGGCACAAAAAATAACATGAACTTGTGAATCCTTTATTTTTATGGCTTGCCAGGCGCACGGTGTACTGCCAAAACAGTGCACGGATACTATTGGTTTTTATCCTGGGAAAAAAATAATTTACATAAATACACGTTATCATACATTCAGGGGAACACAATTTAAACCTTTCAAAGGTATTCATCATGGGTATCAAAAGTAGAGCTGGAGCGACTGCACCTGTGAAGGTCGAAAGTTCTCTGGACAAACTACGCGAGATGCATAAGGAGCTCTCTATCACGACCCGACGCACGATGTTTATGATGCTTGCCTATGGCACTTCATGCGGTCTTATCATTGTGCAGCCAGATATTCCGCTTGTGCTCTTGAGCAGTGGTGTCCAGCTTCCCGTAATAAACGTATCTGTGAACCTCAATGCATTCTTGCTAGTCGGACCCATAGGCCTCGTTGTGATTACAACCTATCTACACATATTTTTGGGCAAGATAGAACGGATAACTGGACTTGACGAGTACGATAAGCAACCATTTCTCTTTAACTTCCAGGATTGGTTTTCGCGATTCTTAGGATTTCTGATTTTCTATACCGCTCCGTCTATTGTGATGGCAGGATTTAGTTGGAAATCATCGGTTACTGTTTTGTCCAGGCCGATGCATCTTGCAACGATTGTGGTTACAGCTGGAGTTTTATCACTTTATTTAAAGCGAAGATTGAAGGTCCGTCGATTTATTTTTGTCAGTATCAGTATCGTCTTGTTGGTAGGTATTCCATTACTTTGGATAGGAGTAGGTTCCCCTATCTATAAACGAACTTTGAACTTGGAGCGTGCGAAACTTCTTGAAGCAAAATTACAAATTACGGATCTGAGTTCAGCGAATCTTAAATTTAGTAATCTTGAACTTGCTGACCTGTGGATGGCTAACCTCCAGAAAGCCAACCTCCAGGGGGCCAACCTCTACAACGCCAACCTCCGCAAAGCCGGACTCCAGTTAGCCAACCTCTCCGAAGCCAACCTCCAGGGAGCCAATCTCCAGGGAGCCAGACTCCTGAAATTGAAAAATTTTACTATTGACCAACTATGTACAACAAAAACGCTTTATAAAGCTAAACTAGACCTAGAACTTGAGCAGCAAATTGGAGAAAAATGTCCTTATCTTCGAACCGAAGAGAGTTCGAAGATATTTTGAGTTGACATAAATACAGATTGAACTAAGCCGCTTCGCGACAGTTGTACATATCCACTTCATTTTCTATTCACATTTTTCCTATCATCCGCATCATTAAATTTCCATTTTATCCTTGATCAGATAACTTACCTTCATCGGTTATGTGTAACCGGAAATAAATTTAACTCAAGGAGGCAAGTTATGACAAAATTGCGAGAAAAAATGATTAAAGATTTGAAGGGCAGACGTTATTCTGAAAATACTCAGCGAGCTTATGTCACCGCTGTTGCCGGTATGGCCGGCTATTTTATGAAACCGCCCGATCAGCTCACCCAAGAGGATGTTCACAACTATCTGTTTTATCTTTTAGAAGAGCGTAGACTTTCCTGGAGCAGCTGCAACCCTAGCGGATACAAACGCCTCTTTCCCGATTCCGGATCCTGCCAAAGGGATCAAGGGCCTGGTCGGCCTTGAGCTAAACCCCAACATTAACCAGAACAAAACTTTTACCATCGTTGCCAACACAGCCACTACCATTACCATTGATCCGGCAGACGGGGCGATGACTGATTTGGCAGCGGTAGGCGATACCTACATCGGGGTCTATACCTTTGATAATCTGACTGTAAGAAATAAGGCGACGGTCATAACCGCTGACGACATGTTCGTAAATGGTGTCTTGGATGTAACCGACGCGGTTCTCTGCTCCAATAATATCAAGCTCCCTGACGCGCTTGCCTGCCCGGAAAACCTCTTAGGCCTGTCTTCTGGCGAACCTCTTAACAAACAAACCGATCATTTCTTGGCCGCTGGCAATGAATATGGCCACCTGGAAACTCTTCTTAAGTTGGCTGATGCATCCTTTGCTCCTGTTTCAAATGAAAAGGTGCTGGAACCAGCACTATACTCTCACGAGCCGGAAAATCCAGTTGTTGCTATGGCAAACAAGAGCAATTCCGAGCTCATTAATGAAAAAAATATTCAAAATGAAGCAATCTTGGCAACAGCCCTTCTAACACCACCAGTGGAAGATTTAATTGGAATAGAAGAAACCAAAATCGCAACAACCAACGAACCCTTCACCCGCACGAATACTGAGGCTCTGAATCCTCCCGCACAAAAACCAGATTTACAAACAACTCTTCCGGCCTCGGTTATTAATGCCAATGACCCTGAAGACCTTCCGCAACCAGAAACTAAAGACACAAGCACAGACAGCCTTCTCCTGGCCTCTCTTGCCTCAGATACTGAAGACAAAAATATATGTGTCGCTGACCCGATCTATAGCTATGACTCTAACGAAAACCGGACCAGCATGATCGATCCTACTGGCATCACCCTTTATAATTACAATGAACTCAATCAGTTCACATCGATTACCAACCCGGCCGGCCATACTATTATCTTTGATGAATATGATGCGGTGGGCCGAAGAAAAATAATGAGTTTCCCGAACGGCGTGGTAACAACCTATGATTACGACGCGGCCGGTCGCCTGGTAAGCCTTGTTCACCAAAAAGACAGCACTGTAATCGCCAGCTTCACCTACCAGTATGACAAGGTCGGCAACCGCGTCAGCATGACCGATATCTACGGCATTCACACCTACGGTTTTGACAAGACCTACCAGCTCAAAACCGCCACCCACCCGCAAAGCTACAACCCGGCCGAAGCCTATGACTATGACCCGGTGGGAAACAGAAAAACATCGCATGTCGCTCCCGGTTTTGAGAATGATTACAATGAAGCCAACCGCCTGCTTGAAGACGCTTTCTTTACCTATGAATACGACAACGAAGGCAATCTGATTAAGAAAACTGACAAAGGAACGACCGAGGAAACCACTTATGCCTATGACGCCGAAAACACCCTGATCCACATTGACTTTCCAGACGGCTCCTTTGTTGAATACCGGTACGATGGCAAAGGTCGAAGATTTGAGAAAAATGTCAATGGCGTAAAAACCCGCTATTTCTATGACCAGGAAGACATCCTGCTTGAATACGACGAGAATGATAACTTAATCGCCCGCTACACCCATCGCCCAGGGATTGACGAACCCCTTATTATGGAAAGGGATATGGATAATGACGGCACTCTGGAAAGCGCCTTTTTCTACCACGCTGACGGCTTAGGCAGCATTGTCGCTCTGACTGACTTAAGCGGCAATGTTGTCCAAACCTACGAATATGACTCCTTTGGTAACATTGTAAGGCAAACCGGCACCATTCCCAATCCCTACACCTACACCGCCCGCGAATACGATGAAGAAAGCGGCTTATATTACTACCGTGCCAGATACTATGACGCTAAGACAGGAAGGTTTTTGCAGGAAGATCCTATTGGGTTTGATGGTGGGGATGTGAATTTATATCGCTATGTACGGAATGGGGTAATTTCAAGCACTGATCCCTTAGGACTTGGGTTAACAAGAGCGGAGGAATCGAGACGTTGGGATAAGATGTGCCTAACTACGTATGATAGATGCATGGAAGGTTGTGCCGATTTAGCTTGTATAGGTAGCCTTTTGACAGCCGAGGTCACTATTATCGGTGCGATGCTTGGAAGTGTGTTTCCTGGATATGGTACCGCAATAGGAGGGGCGTCTGGGTCGATAGTCACGGGGGGAGTCATGCAATGGATAATCGCTGATTGCCAAACTGAGTGTCGAGAAAATTACGCGGTTTGTTTGAAGGTGAATCCATTTCGGTAGAAAATGAGACACCGTGTTGATTAAATTCAGGGCTCCTGACCTCGCGTAATTTCAATTGCAGCTTATTCCGCCGAAAAGTTATCTTTTAAATCTCCATTCCAGGCAGGGCCTGACCGCCATAGTCCATTAGGACGTCGGCGGGGTCACCCCCTGCCTTTTTTCTTCCGAAAGTGGATTTTAGGCTTGCCCCGAACCAAAATCAACGATCTGAATGCCATGGAAATGTTTCCTATCTCTCAAGTGGGGATCTCTTGAACCGATGTAGTCTGCCTCTGCTTCCAGTGGAAAATGTGGCTCATATTTTTTGCCTCCATTGTGCATCAACAAATCCTTGGTGATATGTGTGTGCGGCGAGGTCCCTATGAGGCGCCCGGGAAGTTATAGTGAAAAGTGCCGTAACCAGTAATGGCAGGGTGCCACGACGAGGGCGTTATCAGAGAGTTCAAAGATAATACCTCATAAAAACGATACGGAAAAACGACTAATATAGGGTATTTACCATGGTTAATTCGTTGAAAAAACGACTATGTGGTTGAACGCCAACCATACACCTTCAGGAAAAGACCCATCCCCCCAACGATTATAGCCCGTATAAATAATCTCGAATCGATTCGAGACCTGTGAGTTTATTTGACCAAAGAGGCGGCCCGGGCAAGAAGTCTCCGCACCTGAGCCGTTCATTCCTGAAACCCCATCCATCATTACCATTCTCAAAGACCCTTGCCGTGTGTTCCCTTACACTCCGTGGGAAAGGTGTTTCCCTCTCCGCATAAGGGCTACCAGTATAAAAAAATACAAAACAGTTTGGTGCCATAGTGGTCTATAAACTGGACAGGAATTTCAACAGACCGAGCTTGAAATGATTGAAGAGGTTTCACCCTTTTCGTCGCCTTGTCAATTTTCTCCGACTGGATAGGAAAAACAGCTCGTTGCTGCAAACGGAAATGGTGCTTGACAGGGATTGCTGATAGCG
>JAHEHB010000391.1 GCA_024644775.1 Deltaproteobacteria bacterium | reverse complement strand
AGGGACATTCCAAAGAATCAAAGTTTAAAGTAAAAATGTGATTTATCGGACGGCGTGTCGAGTCCAAATCCAACTGCTATCAATTTCCGATGCAAAATCGAAAATCCAAAATCATTCTATGGCGGTATGTTTTTCGAAATGGGCCCGATTTCCCAAAAGGGAATCTCCCCCCCGCCGTCTTTGAGGATCAGATTCCACATTTTTTCACAAACGTCCGGATAATCCGCCGCAATGTTGGTTTTCTGTTCGGGATCCTTCTTGTTGTCGTAAAGACGAAAATCCGTTTTATCCGACCGGCAAAAAAAGGTATATTCAGCGTCCCGGATCCAGGGGTAATTTTTGAACATGGACGTTACGTAATCTCTGAGCTTATCCTGTTTGCCCGCCATCACCGGTATTAGGCTTTTCCCCTCTGCCCATTCCGGGATATCCAGCCCCAGGCTTTCGAGCATGGTGGGGTACAGATCGTGATTGTAAACAAGCGATTCGATGGCGCTTCCTTTACCGATGCCGTCCGGGTGCTGGATCGCCAAAAACAGATCCATCAGGCACGGATAGAGACCGGTATTGTGTTTACCTACATAGCCGTTTTCTCCGAGCTGGTGGCCATGGTCTGACATAATGATAATCAGGGTATTTTCATGCAACCCCAATTGATAGACCTTGTTAAGAAAGTACCCCAACCAGGTATCGACCATGGTGACCTCTCCGCCATACAATGCACGCCGCATATGGTTGAGCTCATTGTCCGTCAGATAGCTTGTATAATCTTCCACGTAATCCGGGTTCAGTACCTCGATGCCGCCATAATTCGGATCGTACATGTCACGGTAGTACTGGGGCGGATCCCAGGGTTCGTGAGGGTCGAAACTATCGATATAGAGAAAGAAATTTTCTGCATCGTAATTCTCCTCGATCCATCGGGTCGCCCGCCGGAACACTTGAGGAGAGAAGTAGTCTTCCTCGCTTTGCCTGAAAGCGACATTTCTCAGATACATTTTCAGCTCGGTGACCTTTCGGGCATCGAGATTCATTTTAGGTGTAACATGCTGTTTCCAATCCGGGATGGCCCGAGCCCTGCCCTCGTGAAACCGGTCACACTCCTGGCCCCGAATCCAGTGCCACTCATCAAATCCCCGATGGAAATTCATGTTCGGGCGAAAGGTGTGAAACACATCGGTGACCAGTGCGGTTCGATACCCCTGCTCTGTGAGGATTTCGGCCAGTACTTTCTGGTCTTTCGGTACCGGCACCCAACCCGGGTTAGGGAGCTGTGGATCGAACACCCAATCCGAAAACGGATAACACCGGCGTCCGGTAAACAGCGCTCGACGGACCTGCAGGGTGGGAATCGATTCGGGATATGCCCGTTTAAACAGCACGCCCTCGTTGGCGAAACGATCCAGATTTGGCGTACGGATCCATTCGTTGCCATTGGCGCCGACAAAATCGGCCCGCAACGAATCGATACAGATAAAAATCAGATTCATACTTGTCCTCCTCCTTTTATATTTGTTGACAAAGCCTTGTGTACGGCTTTTTTTTTACCATAACCGTTTCGTCCGTCAAAAACAAGATGCGCCCGGCAATCCAGCCAATAAGAAAACACACATGGGTTTCCGCCAAGGCGGATCGGGTGTCAGGTTTCGGTAAATACCGAATCTTGAACCATGAGCACCAATTTGGTAGAAACTGAAGACCGACCCCGGTGAAAGATTATCCATTTCATAAGCGACTGCGACACAGCGGATCGAATTCGGTTGCTGATCCGCCTACGGCGGAAAACCTTATCACTGATGGTAAAGGTTACGATGCTTATCACCCCTCCGGGGTGAACCAAAGCTGGGCCCCCTGGACCCGGATCTTTACTTGACTGATTTAGATCGTTGGTCTATTTAGAGTGCTTTAAAATAATGGAAAACGATATAAGGAGGAAACAACGTGAACCTAATTTTAATCACCCTGGACTCGCTGCGGAAAGATCATGTGGGGGCCTATGGAAATGATTGGATCCAGACACCCAACCTCGATCAGTTCGCCGGCGAAAGCACCCTGTTTGACGCCGCCTATCCGGAATCCATCCCCACGCTCCAGTTTCGCGCCGCCACCCTGACCGGTAGACGGGTATTCCCTTTCAATCGGTGGAAACCGCACCGGTCGTCGTATCCCTATATCGAACGGTACGGCCTGACCCGGGATTTGACACTTCCCGGATGGGCGCCTATCCCCCACGAAGACACCACCATGGCTGAACTGCTGAACGACAATGGGTTTCGCACGTTTGTGGTGACAGACTGTCTGCATCAGCATTACCCGGGCATGAACTACCACAGAGGATACCAGTCCTGGAATTTTGTCCGTGGCCAGGAATGGGACTGCTGGAAAACCGATCTGTTAAACGACAACCGGCCGGAACTTTCACAGTTCTTTACCGATAAGACCGATATGAACCATCCAAAGGTATGGGAAATTGAACGAAACGTCATGAATACGGCATTCCGGGAAAGCGAGGAAGACTATTTTGCACCCCAGGTCTTCCGCACCGCGACCAAATGGCTTGAGGCGAACTACCGGGCCGACAATATTTTTATGACCATCGATTCCTTTGATCCCCATGAACCCTGGGATCCCCCGCAATACTATCGCGATCTCTACTACCCGGGGTATAAGGGCAAGGAAGTTATTATGCCCATATACACCAATGACGCAACCAGCTATCTCACCGATGACGAGCTCAAATATATGCGGGCACTCTATGCGGCAGAGGTGACCATGGTTGATGCCTGGTTCGGCCATTTTATGCAGAAACTCAAACTGACCGGGCTGGACAAAACATCCATTGTTGTGGTGCTTTCGGATCACGGACACCAGCTGGGAGAAAAAAATTACACCGGCAAGGTACCCCAGGGACTGCTCCCGTGTCTTACCGATATCGTATACATGATCCGGCATCCGGAGGGAATCGGCGCCGGCAAAAAGATCGACGCTTTTGTCTACAATACCGACATTATGCCGACAATATCCAAGATGTTGGGGATTGATGTGCCCGATTGGTGTGAAGGTGAAGATATCTGGCCGATCGTAACCGGTGAAAAGGATAAAGTCAGGGATTATGCCACGACCATATTTAAAGACTTTGTCTGGGTAAGGGATAAAAAATATTGTATGATTTCAAAAACGGATAAAACCTTGACGGAGCTTTTTGATATTGAAAACGATCCGGAGTGCATGAAAAATATTGCCAAGGGAAAAGACGACATTATCAAGCGCATGTGGGATTTTCTTGAAAAAGACGCCGGAGGAAAAGTGCCGGTCATCGATGTATCGTTTCCTATGGTAGACGTAAAAAAAGAGGTTTAAACCACGTTATACCCCATGATTTGAAACCGAATGGCTCTGTTGCGGATTGCGGTAAGCTATGGCAGGGCCTTTTTACCCCTTAGTTGCCTAAACAGCATGGCAAAGGACATCCAATAATTTGTAATTATTACTATTGTCATAGCAAGCTCTATAGTTTTTGGATACCCATAGGTGAATTCGAAGAATGGGGGTCAAATTTACCTTTCAGGAAAGCCGGAGAACTTCAGATCCTGCTTTGTTCCGCCGCGGCGGACAGTAGCCAACTACAACTTCAACCTTGACGCCTTGACTCTGAAGCCCTCCGACTTTTGCAACGTTGGGTTTTTTTTGAATGACGAATTTACGACGGGAAACTCAAGAAAATGAATACCAAAGTTTCAAATTTTCTAAAAAACCAATTTTCATCCAATGAACTCAACCGTTTACCTTCCGCTTATGGCGGCGGATTCATATTCGATGCGCCATTGATCGGTGTTTCCGGGGGAGGTGATCCGATTTTTGAAAAATACAAGGTCGTCGTCGCACCGGAGCATTTAACACCACTGGAGATGTGGACGCAAAGCGGGTTTAATGTCATCAAGCAATCGGCATCACACCTTAGGATTTTGTCCATCATCTTTCCTTATGTCAATGAAATTCGTGAACAAAGTAAAACAGCCAAAAAAATCCCGGCAGAAATATATGCGATGGGTCGTAATTTTGCCAATCCGTTTATGAAAGATGTGATTCAGGAAACCGTCCGGTTTTTCGAGGCTCAGGGTTACCAAGCCATGGCGGGCATGTACAGCAAAGCTTTTAAAATCATTGTTATCAACGAACCGGAGAGGAGATATTCAGTATGGTCGGAACGTCACATCGCCTTTGCCGCGGGGCTGGGCACCTTTAGCCTCCATGAGGGTTTCATTACGGACGTGGGATGTAATGTCCGCATCGGTTCCGTCATTACCGATGCACCTCTTGAAATCACCCCTCGGCTAACAGATGACCCGTATGGAAATTGCCTCTATTATGCCCAGGGAACCTGCAAAGAATGCGTTGACCGGTGTCCGGCAGAGGCGCTTAGCGAGGAAGGGCACGACAAGATTAAATGCCGCAATTACGTTCAAACGATACAGAAAGTGATGCAGAAGCGTCTGGGATCGATGCTAAAACCGACGCGTCGTAAATTTCAAGACGGTGAAAAGATCGCATACCCGACAGGGTGCGCTTTTTGTCAGTTTAATGTGCCCTGCATGGATAAAAATCCGGTTGCTGATTAGTGCCCATCCACAAACGGTTATTTTGCCCGATATCTTCGTTATGCTCAAAAATTTATCCTCGGAATAGATTGATTGGATTTTATCCAAAATTTGTTCGTGTTTTCTATTCAATTTGATCCTGCCGGAACGAAGTGTGTTTAAAACTCACTGATAACGTTCTGTGTAATTTGTGTTATAAACTATAACCATTTTTTCACACAATTTGCTATCCTTTCAATTCCATCTTATTGCAATATAATCAATTATATCAAATACTTTTTCTTACTACTTCATCTTGGCACGCTGATTGCTGCTGTAAAGGAAAAGTGAATAATAGATAGGCGTTCTTGATTATGGTTGTTTTTTAAATCAGACGAAACAAACAAAGGAGACAAAATGAAAAAGTTTTCAAGTATCTTAGGTGGTGTCGTGCTGCTTTTTGTCTGCGTTATCGGCAGCGTGCAGGTTGCCGACGCTGCCTTGATTTACAGCGGATCCCTCAAGAATGGCGACTATGGGGGAGG
>JAHEHB010000390.1 GCA_024644775.1 Deltaproteobacteria bacterium | reverse complement strand
GCATCGCTTTGGCGGTTTCCGAAACCGCCGCTTTATTGATCGCTTCGGTGCAGGTGCTCATTCGTATCTCGTTGATTAGACAATGCAGTTGTCCTTTTCGCTCCACCCGATAAAGAGCGTATCGCCTTTTTTAATCGGGCGGTTGAGAAATTTATTTTGCTGTTTGATGGTCAATACGGTGTTGTCTTTGATAAGCTTTGCCCAGTATGTTGTAATATCGCCTAAATAGAGCGTCTCATCGATGATCACTTTGAATTGGTTGGCAAAGACCTGTCCGGATTCGACCAAGGATATTTTTTCGGGTCGGATGACCAAATGACCCCGGGCTTTGATCGCCTTTTTCGGCTTGGGGGTCACCTTGCAGGGCAAGCCGCCATCCGTTCGGAAAAGACAGCCGTCATTTCCCATCTCCTCGAGTTGACCATCGATGAAGTTCGATTCTCCGATAAAATCAGCCACAAAGTAATTGGACGGGCTCTCGTACATCTCATTGGGCGAACCGACCTGCTCGATACGGCCGTCGTTCATGACTGCGATCCGATCAGACATGGTCATGGATTCACTTTGATCATGTGTCACATAAATAGTCGTTATGTTGAGAGTTTCGGTGATCTGTTTGATCTCGAGTTGCATGTGCTCCCGGAGCTTTTTATCCAGAGCGCCCAACGGTTCGTCCATCAACAATACCCGGGGATTGAAGACCAGGGCCCTGGCCAAAGCGACGCGTTGCTGCTGGCCACCGCTAAGTTGTCTCGGCATTCTATCCCCGTATCCAGGCAGCTTGACCAGCTCCAGCGCCTGTTCGATTTTCTTTGCCGCTTCCTGTTTATCGACCTTTCTCATTCTGAGAGGGAAACCGATATTACGCCGGACGGTCATGTGAGGGAAAAGAGAATAGTTCTGAAATACCATTCCGATCCCACGCTTGTACGAAGGGGTGAACATGATCGGTTCTTCGTCAATCCGGATTTCACCGTGATCCGGGATTTGAAAGCCGGCGATCATCATGAGTGTGGTGGTTTTTCCGGACCCGCTGGGCCCTAAAAAAGTAATAAACTCACCGGGATCGATATTCAGGGAGATATCATCCACGGCCAGTACATCCCCGAAGCGTTTGACCAGATTACGGATTTGAACACCGGCCCCTTTCTTATCCGTTGCGCCACTCGTCATTTATTTCCACCTCAATAAAGATGCTTTGTGGAATCAGATGTTAGTTTATTACCTGTTATTCACGTAGTGTTTGTTGTCCCGAGGGTGTTCACGCGTTGCACACCCCCCACAGAATCGGTTACGGTCCGGCATCCGCCGTGGTCTTCATATGTTCTGGACCGGATGCTGTAATTCAGAGCGAGGCAATTTGCAACTGCAGTACCTCGCCGTTAAGGGCGTATCTGGTTGAATAGCAGAAGGTGAATCGGGAAAAGCAGCAGCAGAGTATCAAGTAAGGTTTTTCCCGCCACCTCATACGATGAACGGAATTCAACATAGTTCAGACTCAAGGTTTCAGTCAAGAAGATTTTATTTAATCATTGAAATTTGACAATGGTCGTCGTTCCATATATAAATCAACAATTAAATCTATTGGTTGTCGGTTCACTATATTGGTTTCTGAAAATCTGGCCAGGCACCTTAACCACAGGAGAAGGTGGATGAGTTTGCTCTTCAACAAGTATTCTTGGGGCGGGTCGGATATTTCAAGGCTTCAAGTTCGTCGTCTGATATCTACAGATTATTGTTTGACTCTGCAACTCGTCAACCTGTTATTCTACAAGAATATTTGCGGTGTATGAGGGCATATCATGAATACCATTCGGATTATAAGGGAAAGATTTGTCGTATTGGTCCTCGTTCTAATAGTTGTTCCGGCTCCTTTGGTGGCCGGCAAGTCTAAGAAAACAATTCCCATACGCATCCAAATCAATATCGACTGGAGCCATAGAGGCAGCGGCAACACTCGAAGAATCGGAACATTCATGGTCAACGTGACGGGTAGGGCTAAATTGACCAGAGAAAAAGGTGAGCACTTAAAATACGAACCTGACGGAATCCAGGCAAGCGGCAAGTACAACGAAAAAATCGTTATGGAAAAACCCGAATCCAAGTGTTATCAAAAGGTCATCTCTCGAATCGAAGCCTCTGGTACGATTCCGATTACCAGCAGCGGGGAAGGGGCTTTAAGCGGTGGCGGCGGAAGCATCATTATTTCAAAAAACTTGGGCCATCTCGGAACGGTCGCCGCCATGCAATATCGAGGGCAGTTTAACCAGGATTCGATGTTGAATGAAAAAAAAGATCCCCGCAATGACAACTATACCGTCTTCCTGGTTGCTGGTTTTAAGATGACAGTAAAGGATGGGCTGTGTAATGGCCCTGCAAACACCAAGGAAGGCGTTCTTCCTATTGCGCTCACCATATTCAAGGAACTTACACCTATGGGCATGCAAGGCTCCTATAACTGGCGGGCCGAAGCGGGCGCGCCCCCTTCCAAGATCTTTATTGGCGATTTCCATGGAGACAAACGCTTGGGCCCGGCCAACGGTAAAGGAGCCCGCTGTAGAGTTAGCTGGACTTTCGGTGAGGTCAAACCTATCGTCCAGATTTGGTGGAAACAGGAAAATATTACCGACAGACTGAAAGATGTCTTAGTGGGCAAAAAGGTTAAGTTGGAGGCCGTGGTGCAGCCTCACGGGATGACCTTGGATAGAGGAAGGTGGGAGGTTGAGGGAAGCATTATATCCGACTACGAAGTTTCGAAAAATCATAGCAAGGCCGAGGTTAGAAAGGTAACCGATTTTAGCAAACCCACTATAGAGTTCGTATGGAATGACGGGGGTTTTCTCGGAATCCCTCAGAAAGTGAAATTTTCGGGTAGAGTCGAAAACAAATCGGTCGAGGCAACGTCTACGTTCAATGTCTTTGAACCACAGGCTAAGACCAATATCTATCCCGCCCCCGATGCCGTTCTGGCATCCGTCGATGATCCCTGCGAGCTCATACTGGGGGGAAACGAGATGGGGGGATACGGTATGACCATTGACAGTATTATCCAAATGCCCCCTCTCTTTGAAAATCATCCTTGCAGAATCCAGTTCGTCCAGCTGCTCAAAGAGAATGTATGGATTCAGAGGCAGAGAGATTTCAAAGCACCTTTTTCCCTCCTGCAGGATTCTAACAAGGATTTCGCCCTGGATACGGAATACCCTTATGTAGAGGGAACCACGGCGGTTGTATTGAATGACACTCCCGGTGGAGCGTTACAGCCGTCGTACCTTCAAATGTTCGTAAATCAGCAGTTCCGTAGTCACCTCATGTTTCTTCCTTGCAAATACCGGGACGACCCCGAATGTGTTTGGATCAACCTTGAACGAGTTGACTGGGAATGGAAGGGAGCCGCCAAACGGGTTACTGATTGGGACATGTGGAAATCCAGCGAAGCATTTCCTCCGTGCCCCGAAGCCTTCGTGATAACCCTTAGCAGGCCACCTGTTAAATTCTTGGCATCCATCAACGAATCTCCAACTTGGGACAGTGTCGAAAGTAGCAAGGGGGCGCCTGACTTTGCATTTGTGGGAACGACTGAAGACCCCAATTGGAAGCCCCCGGATTGGTAAACAGACTATGGGGAGGTTTTAGGCGTCTGTCTTCAAG
Source organism: Deltaproteobacteria bacterium (assembly GCA_024644775.1). The sequence continues at coordinate 1,502 of JAHEHB010000390.1, read as the reverse complement.
CTAAGGCACACCAGTTTATTCAGGATTTCCTTTTTTAAAACCCCATGGACTCATTAATCAGCATCACCTTGGTCCTTCCTTTGGGATAGGACTTTTCTGTAATGGTCCAGGTGTTGCAAATCCGCTCCGGACTTTTACATTCTTCACAATATGATGTTTTAACGCACGGGGTCTTTCGATCCAGTCGCATGGAATTAACCGGTGCCACATAGTTTTTTACCCGGTACATGGCTTCGTCCAAATTCGGGACGATCTTATTTCGACCGACAAAAAGCATCACATGCTTGGGACCAAAGGTCAGGGCGGCCACCCGGTTTCCGGTGGCATCCAGGTTGATCAATTGTCCTGTTTCGGTCACGGCATTGGTGCCGGTAATAAAAAGATCCACCAGAAGCGCCTTGCGTCGTCGTTCCATGCTTTCTTCAGGAGAGACGCCGCTCTCCCAGGGATCGATAAATTCGAGTGTCGCATGGTTCTTGACCGCGTCAAAGACACCGGAATCCATAAATGTCATGGAACCGCCGTAGGAGACCGTCTTTACATCCATTCCTGGAAGAATTTCATCGACAAACAAGTCCTTTGCCGCTTGTTTGTCTGAAGCAATAAAGACTTCAAAGTTATTGGCAGTGAGTGCAGACTTAACCTCTTCCAACCGAATCTTCCAAAAGTTATCAACCGGTTTACTCATGGCTACCCCCTTGGTTATGTCGTTTCGATTTCGATGTTAGAAAGTATATAGGGTATTTCTGCAGCTTTCGCAAATATTCCTAATATTCGTCGAGTTTATTTTCAGTATTTGACGCGGTTTTGTTTTTAGATTCGCTTTAATTCACATCGTTACAATTTATTGGAAACTAACACTATTCCAGTTACACAAACGACAAAAAAGTAATTCCAGTCAAAAAGGCATAAACAACTCGATAGAATTATCGCCAACGAACTATGCAAACAAGCCGGACTAGATCCGAAATTTTAATCCGCCGGAGGTATTCTCCGTACCCTCGTATTCTCACTTCAGGAGAGTGAAGCCAATCTGAATAATCTCCTAGTTATTGTTTGACATAGAAAATAAATTTCTATAAACACTACATTTGAAAAGATCGTGAAGCGAATATGCCGCATCTCTTGATGCTGATGGAAGTTGATTTGCTTTTACCGGTTTCTCATACTGACGTATCCCGACCGCTTTATTAAGATTTCTGCAATGAACTTCATACGCGTTTTTAGACAAGGAGGTTGTCATGGCCTATGAATGGGGAAAAGACCCGATCAACGATTCCATTGCGCTGATCGCGAAGCTTTATTACTGTTTGGGTAAAGAAATGATCGATACCTTTGGTGAAGAGGGGGAACAGGCCTTGCGGCGTGCGGTTCGAAAGTTCGGTGCCTCCCGGGGAGAGACGTTGCGCAAACGGCATAGCGAAGACGGTTTGCCGATCAATGTCGAAAGCCTATTCACCCATTATGACTTGCCCTCCAGCGAAGATCACGATACGGTTAGA
>JAHEHB010000389.1 GCA_024644775.1 Deltaproteobacteria bacterium | reverse complement strand
GGAAATCCATGACGTGATGAACGTAACCGTAGGTAATTGGGGGCAGTAATAGACTGAGCTCGGGTCGAAGGCGTGCCGCTTCAGTGGCCACCGCAGTTGCGCAAAGATGATCCACTTTTAGCGGAAGGTGGGGGCCGTGCTGTTCGACGGTGCCGGTAACGATAATAGGGATTTTACCCATCTCCACAGCTTCATTGACTTCAGGCCAGGTAAGCTCGTCAAATTTGTAAGTTTCGCGTACGGTCGGCATAGTACTTCCTCCTTGTGGTTTTGAATTTTGTGAATTATCACTTACTGCCCTTCCCTGAAACCTTCAAGGACTTTCTCGTCTGATAAGCTCCCCGTTCATGTCGCCGGTATAGGTCCCTTGATCTACAACGAGCTTTCCATTTACCAGCACATACTCGATTCCCGTAGGATACCGGTTGGGATAATCGATGGTTCCGGTTTCCGTAATGACGTCCGGATCAAAAACAACGATATCCGCCACCATACCTTCTTTTAGAAGTCCACGGTCTTTCAAGCCGTACTTCGTAGCTGGAAAAGATGTCATCTTCCGGATGGCGTCTTCGGTGGTCAGAATCTTTTTCTCACGCACATAATGCCCTAAGACCCGGGCTGTCCACCCGAATGAGCCTAAATTTTTCGCTGCCTGTGAGAGAGGTCCGGATGCCGCCTGCGGATAGGCATCGGAAGCCAGCATAAACAATGGATGGGTGACCATGTCCTGTACATGTCCCTCATCGAAAAGCCTCCCATACAGATGCAACCCTTCGGCATCAACACCTTCGTCTATAATGATATCAAAGTAACAATCCCACGGGGCTTTTTCCCACAGTGCTGCAATTTCCGTAAACGTTTTTCCCACGAATTCCGGGTGAGACTTACAGGTGGATAACATGACACGCTCCCACTGTCCTCTGTGAATAAACCGCCAATACCTGTCGCACTCCCCGCTCAGTCTTTGGCGAATATCCGGATTTTTCAATTTGTCGATGGTAATCTCGATACCATCGTTTAAGACCCAGGCAGGAAGTATCGTCAAATAGCCTCCAGGACCCCAGGCGTATGGGATCGTATCGGTGGTGACATCCACACCCTCGATGTCACGGGCTCTTTCAAGCAAGGCCACAACCTTTTCCCAGGCACCTTCTGCGGCGCCATTATTCTCCCGACAATTCAGATGGGCCAGTTGAAGATTGACACCGGTCTCACGCGCCACCCAAAGCGCTTCCTCCACCGCAGTTTCGTAGAACTGATCTCGGTTTCGAATATGGGGCACGTAAAGCCCGCCATACTTTGCCGCCACAGTACAAAGCGCTTTAATCTCCTCGGGTTCTGTACAACGCGCGGGAAAAAACTCGAGTCCGGCGGAAAGACCGTTGGCCCCTGCATCCATTGACTCCTTCAGAAATCCCTTCATCAGCTCAATTTCTTTTTTAGTTGCCGGACGTTCATCCGGGCCGATGACAGCCTGCCTGATGGTCAAATGACCCACGAGATGAGTGATATTGGTGACAAGGCCCTTTGAATCCAGGACCGCCAGATATTCATCAAAGCTTGTCCAGGTGATATGATTGTCAGGAGGGGGTACCCTTCCGATGAGATGTTCGGCAGAGTCCCGATTCCTGTCGTTGACCGGTGCGGGTGAAAATCCGCAATGCCCAACGATTTGAGTGACCACTCCCTGCCGTATCATGCTATCTGCTACTTTTCCGGCAAGGAGGGTAAAGTCCCCATGATTGTGACAATCGATGAAACCAGGCGCGACAGCCAAATGCGTGAATGCATTCCGGGGATCTTCCCCTAGGCCGGTCTCTTTGGCGTCAATGATGCGCTCGGCTTCCGCTGTTGAAAGATCACCAATACTCGTAATTTTACCATCTTTTATGCCGACATCGGCTCTGAACCAGGGACTACCGGCACCATCAAAGACCTTACCGTTTCGAATAATACAATCAAACATGCCCACCCCTCTTTTTCTTGGCTGTTATATGTTACGACATCATGGTTAGCGATTTCATATTTTAGAATCAGTAAGCCTCTCTAAAAGAATATCTTCAATATTTCGACGTGAATCCAACACCGATAATACATAGACATCGTTTTCTGATATTCTGTAAAGGATTCTCCATGGAGAGATAATAACTTCTCGATATTGCATTATTCCTTGGTCCCGTAATTCCGGAACGATGCGGCCTCTTTCTGGAAACTTGTAAAGGTTTGATGCCTTTTGTTTGATGTTTTTTAAAATTTTAAGGGCGACAGAAGGACTGTCGCCGGCTACATACTCAAAGATTTTTTTTAAATCATTCTCAGCGACGCTGGACCATATCACGTCATATTTTTTGTTCATTTCGATTTATCTTTCAGCATATCTTCAACGTCCTCAAAAACTTTATGCTGAGACTTTGATTTTCCGCTACTTATTTCATCCTCACCTTGGGAAATTAGTTTTAATATACCGATAGCGTTTCGCATATTTTGATAGCTTTCAGGGTCCTGCAATACAGCTCTGGGCTCTCCGTTTTGAGTAATGACAACCGGGCGATGCGTTTCGTTAATTTGCTTTAACAAATCAGCAGCTCTTGATTTAAGGTATGTAACCGGTTTTATGTCTTGGGAAATATTCATTTCATCACCTCCGGTCTCTTTATAGGACCAAATTAAGACCGATGTCAAGCAATGTATTCTATTTATATTTTCCACCTCACGACTTCGCGTAATTCTACCCGCATCCAGGGGGCAGGAAACCGCAACCGTAGATGTTCGATACACTGCCGTTTTCAACGATGAAATCCCAATCCGACCGGTAAACAAAGCAATCTTGGATTTGGCGTAACGGGAACAGTCAGCGAAAGCGGCACGCTGCTACTTTTCGGTGCTGGGCGGTATCCTCATAATGAATGAACAAGAAACTTTTTGCGATCCATTGTCAGAATTCCAATCGGCCTCTGGCGCCCGTCGGCTTCGAGAAAATAGATTCTATGAACCGGTCTTGCCCCGCAGAATTCCCGCATTCGCCGGTCGGAGAGATCCTGAAGATTCTCTTCAAAGTCGGAACTCACGGATTTACTCATTGCCCATTCTTCAAAGCGCTCAGGGTGTGAAACTCTAATAACATTCGACAAGAGAGCATCGAGATCCGAGTTCTTTGAGTTATTGAAATAACCGTTTGACCAAATTAAAAAATCACCGAATGATGTTCCCGCACGGACGAAACGTCACTGCTTTTGACATCACCGGTTAAAGACTTACATTGTTTAACAAAATAACAGAGAGGTGATCACATTCCTAATAATTTCAAAATCAAAAAACGCACTTATCGGCTGTATACTGATTTTCACGGCGTTTACGGCGAACGCCCTTGAAGTCGAACACGATTTGCGAATTTCCATCGACCCCTCGACCGGTCGACTGACAGGTTTTGACCGAATTCTCATTCAGCCGGACGGCGCCGGCAAACTGGACATTTTTCTATCAAAACACGCCACGAGCATCCGGGTGAAATCAAACGGTAAGAAAATTCCTTTTGAATTTTCCAACTCGCAACTCCGCTTAATTCTGCCCGCATCCAGCCGGCGGGAAACCACAACCGTAGATGTTCGCTACACTGCCGTTTTCAACGATGAAGCGCCGGCCCGACCGGTAAATATGGACAATCCTGGATATGGTGTGACGGGAACCATCGGCGAAAAAGGCACGCTGCTTCTGTTCGGCGCCGGGTGGTATCCTCATGTGGATGCGGATCGCACGGTTTATCGAATTCGTGTTGAGGCGCCCGCGGGGATCATCGCAGTGACGGCCGGCCGATCACTTGGGCATAAAACACGTAAAGAAAAGACGATCTCCACGTGGCTGATTGATCATCCTGTCCGCGGTTTGTCGCTTTCTGCAGGAGCCTATCGGATTCGAAAAAAGCAGATTGGCGAGGTGGTTGCCGCAACCTATTTTTTCAAAAGCAATGCGCATCTGGCAGAACAATATCTTAATGCGACTGCACGGTACATAGAGATGTACGAGGAGCTGTTCGGACCCTATCCCTTCGCAAAGTTTGCCGTTGTGGAAAACTTTTTCCCCACCGGATACGGATTTCCATCGTATACCTTGCTTGGCAGTCGGGTGCTGCGCCTACCGTTTATCATTCATACAAGCCTTGGGCACGAAATCGCGCACTGCTGGTGGGGAAACGGGGTGTATGTGGACTATCATCAAGGAAACTGGTCGGAAGGGCTTACCGCCTATGTAGCGGACTATTTTTACAAAGAACAGACATCCCGGCAGGAAGCAAAAGATTACCGGCGTCAGTGGTTGCGAAATTATGCCTCTCTGGTCACGCCATCAAGTGATTTTTCCCTCGATCGTTTTCAAAGCCGAGTCGATCCGGCAAGCAAAACCATCGGCTACGACAGAGGCGCAATGGTGTTTCATATGCTCAGACAGCGGCTCGGAGAGAAAAAATTCTGGGGAGCATTGCAGGATATCTACCGGCAGTATCGATTTAAAACGGCCTCATGGGATGATTTGCGGAAGGTTTTTCAGCATCGAGCCGGTTGGGATATGAAACCGTTTTTTGAACAATGGATAAGACGCAGCGGTGCGCCTCTTTTGAGATTTGAGGATGTGAGAATTGTTAGAACCGGTGTGAATTGGAAAATTGTCGGATTCATCGCCCAACAACCACCCTATTTTAAATTTCAGGCACGCCTTCAACTCAAAACAGCCGGTGGTCAACAGATTTCAAAAAATATTCGCGTTTTCGGCGAAAGGACGCGTTTCGACATTGTCAGCCACGATGAACCGGATAGGCTCACTTTCGATCCGGAATACGATGTGTTCAGAAAACTGCATCGGACCGAAATCCCACCATCGATCAACGGTTTAAAGGTATCGGATTCCGTAAAAGTGATAATTGGCGATGAGGCGGCAGCCGAACTAAATGAAGCGGCGAAGACACTAATATTGTCGCTGGGATTGAACAATGCCCCCATTGTCCGGGAATCCGAAATCGACCCGGAATCCGTCAAAGACAGCGACCTGGTGTTTGTCGGGTGGCCCCGCCGGTTCAGGGATTTGATACCGGACACAGGCAGGGGTTCTTTATCCGCTAATACGTTTAACGTAGACGGAAAATCATTTTCCGGTCCCGCGGACGTTTTTT
>JAHEHB010000388.1 GCA_024644775.1 Deltaproteobacteria bacterium | reverse complement strand
TTCCAGGGGATGACGAATCGTTGAATAATTGCTTCACAACCGGTGGTCCGCGGCCGGCAAAGCCGACCGGGACGGTCACTGTCTGGTGTCGAAGCCGAAGTATGGATTGACAACTGACGGGCTCATCTACGATGCGCCTCGCAGAGGTGGCAGGAAGACTCAGCAGATTGCTGAAGAAATCCATCAGCCAGCACTTCACAGTGCCTGCAATCCGGGTGATAAGCGATCGAAAGCTCCTGATGAGTCTTGAAAATATTACGCTGAGGACAAGTTCCCGGACGTGATTACGAAGAAAGTTACCCCAGCGCTGTGACGGCTGGTCAACGCGGCGGACCATGTACTTTGCGACCGTGGTCTGGGATACATCGACACCGATTTCAAAAGCTCACCGTGGATTCGAGGCGCGCCCCAGAGCACATTTTGCCGGCTCATGCGTTGGATAAGGCTTCGGATCTCCGGTTCAATGGCAGGACGCCCCGACCGACGCCGTCGACTTTTTCCCAGCAGATAGTGTCGCAAGCCCTGTTGGCGCCAGCGCTTTACGGTGTCCGCATTCATGATCTCCAGCGCTTCCTGCCAGCGGGCCCAGACCGTTGACAAGACGACCCACACCAGCCGATCGGCGTTCGTAAATTGAGGTCGTCTCCCGGAACGTTTAAGAACGTCAAGCTGATGCCTGAGAGCCATGTTCTCAAGCACCAGATCCCATCGCTCGCAAAGTGCGGATACGATCTTTCTGAGTACAAGCCGGAGATGCGTTTTCATCATGCTTGAGCAAGGTTTCTTATTGTAAAAAAATCAAGCGAATTCAATGCGGACGAATATTTGGTAGGGACAAGACCTTCACCAGCTTAAGATCTCTCGGGACTTCGAGTTGACGTCAGCGCTTATTTGGTCTACAATGTAGAACAAACATGGGATCACAAGGAGACTTACAAATGAAAACAACCGTGGTACGAACCCGGGTTCCGGAAACATTGAAGCGGGATTTTGAAACAGCAGCAGCCGCACATGGTTGGAACCTAAGTCATGCTCTCCGTCAATTGATGAACCAATATGTATTGCAAGAAAAGGAGCATGCCCGTCGCCGAGAAGAAACTGTGGAAGCTCTTGAGGATATCGAGGCTGGCCGTATAGTGGACGGTGAAAAGGTGCTGGACTGGCTGTCTGGCTGGGGCACCAATGATGAGCAAGAGCCGCCGCGATGAAGTTGCAATTTTCTGAGGCGGCGGTAAACGACCTTGTACGGCTTAGAGAATTCATTGCAGAATACAATCCCGAAGCCGCACAACGGGTAGCCCAAAGATTGCGAGGGGCAATTCAAAGACTGGTCGATATGCCTCAAATCGGTCGGCCAGTGGACGATATGCCCGGCGAAATCCGAGAAATGATATTCGGTAAATATGTCGTACGCTATCAGGTTCGCCAGCATATGTTGTTTATTCTCAGAATTTGGCACGGGAAAGAGGATCGATGAGTTGCCGATGAAAGGGTATCAAGATGCTTAAAATAGGGGTATCCCAATCAATGAAACGAAAAATTACGCTAAGCGCTTCTATAGACCAATTTTTTGTAGATTTTGATTTACGGACGGCTTTGTGGACCAATATTTCTACATTGAACAAGGTATTTTGTAATAATGGGGTGTATCCATAAAACACATTTTTCCAAACAGTTATCCTCTAATAGTAACTTATCGTTTCATTGATTGTCATACCCCTACGACTGTCAGCGGCGTTTGGCGGTAGCCCCCGTTTTGGAATGGTCTCCTTTAAATAGATGTTCGATTTATGAAAAAATTTTTCGAATTCTGGGATGATCCAAAACTTCCGGATTAATCACATTTTTAGGAACCTCACCTCGTGCGACAGCCAACACTGCCGACGCCACTACCTGGTTACCGAGACGGTTGCCTTCGTCGGACAGGGAGATATTGTGAGAAGAAAGAATCACGTTTTCCAGCTTAAATAAGGGATTGTCAGAGCGTGGCGGTTCGTTTTCAAAGACATCGATGGCCGCACCGGAAATTTTGTTTTTACTCAACACCTCGATAAGCGCAGCTTCGTGGACGATCTCGCCGCGGGCGGTATTGATCAGATAAGCGGTCGGTTTCATCAAGTTTAGTTCCCGCTCCCCGATCATACGCCGGGTCCGGTTACTATACGGACAGCACAGGCAGATGAAATCGGCGTCTTTAAGAAGCGAATCCAAATCCACAAGACACACACTCAGGTCAGGAAATCCTTCTGAAGGCGCATACGGATCACACCCCAAATGTGTCATTCCCCAGGGCTTCGCAAGGCGTAACAACTCGGAACCGATGTTACCGATGCCAATAACACCCAATGTTTTGCCCCTTAATCCGGTTCCCAGGACGTTGTTACGTTCCAGCCATCGATCTGTTCGGGTCATACGATCTTTAAGAGGTAATCGATGCGCCAGTGCGAGAATAAATGCCATGATGCCAGACGCCACCGGGCGTTGCACGGCTTCAGGTGTAATGGTAACCATCACACCGGCACGCGAACATGCCTCAACATCCAAGTGATCATAACCGACGCCGTTCCGGGCAACATGCACCAAGCGCTGATCCGGTTTCCCTAGCGCATCGGCTGTCAGTGGACTTCGTTTCATGATAATAGAATCGAAACGGGCGGCATGATGCGCGGTGATTCTCGTCGGTGCCGGATCCTCCATAATGTGCACCTCTATCTCCGGTTCTGCTTTCAACGAATCGAACGCCGTTTTATCAAAATAGAGCAATTCTTCGGTGGTGACAAAATCCCGCGTTATTCCAATCGTTAATCGAGACACCCTTTATCCTCCCATTGATGATGTTTTACCGACATCTTAATGAGATTTTTTTATGATTTCAATTGATTTTATCCGTGCAGCAGGGTAGAGCGTGGGGCAGAACTTTCTTCCAAAGCACAGCCACGTCGGAGGGGTTGAGGCCTCATAGCCTCCCAGCCTTATAGCTTCCTAGCTTCCATCCCAGGCGGAAGGGATTGAGGAAGAAGAACAAGGGGATGGGACAGAGGGCAGAGGACAGAAGACAGCACCCAGCCTCACCTTTGTTTGGATTATAGGACTGGTTTAAAATGCATGGATTAGTATGTGCGTCATAAGTGAGTGATCATCAGAAGGGAGGGACAGACATGGGATTGATTCAAAATTATACAAAACAAAAACTGAGCGCAGGGCAATTGACCATCGGTTTCGGCATTCGGCAAGCACGCACGGTTGATATTGCAAAAATCGCTAAAACCTGCGGATTCGATTGGATATTTATTGATATGGAGCACAGCACCATGGAGGTTGACATTGTTGCACAGATTTGCGTGGCTGCGTTGGATGCAGGGATTACGCCTCTTGTTCGAGTGCCCGGACATGAGCCGTTTCATATTTCTCGGGTACTGGATGGCGGCGCCATGGGAGTCGTTGTGCCTCATGTAAATACGGTGGATCAAGCCCGCCGGATTGTTGATACCTGTAAATATCCACCGGTAGGCCATCGGTCCATCGCCAGTATGCTCCCACAACTGGAATATGAACCTATTTTATCGCAGGAAACGATTGATCTTCTGAATGAAAATTTGCTTGTCGTCGCGATGCTCGAAACACCTCAGGCCATTGAAAATGCTGAAGCCATCGCCGCCATCGATGGCATCGACGTCCTTCACATCGGCACAAACGATTTGCTGGCAGAAATGGGTATTCCCGGTCAGTTCGGACATGACAGGGTTGCCGCAGCCTATGAGACAACCATCGCGGCAACTCGAAAGCACGGTAAATTTACGGGAATGGGCGGGATATCAGACAATGATCTGGTCCGTAAGTTTGTTCAAATGGGTGCACGGTTTCTAACAGGCGCTTTGGAAGTTAGCCTACTCATTCAGGCGGCCCGCAAGAGGGCGGAAGTTTTGCGGTCCATTCCTTTGGTAGCCGATTAGCCGACCGATTATCCAAACACCGTATTTTAAGTAATTTTACGCATAGTAAAGAATTTGAGTCTATATGGCCCGGCTTTGGTTGCACCTGGAAGGGGTTTGCTTTTATAAAATCACTGAGGGCTTAAAGTTACAAATGATTCAAAGTGCTTTGTTGCGATAAGCGCCGTTGCGGGATCATTATGAAAAGATTCGAAGGAATGGATTCATTCTTATATGTTCTTTTTAGACAGGATAAGCAGGATTTTGAGGATATTATTTTCTGGTTTTCCGGAAGAAAACCAGAAAGGGTAATTCGCTAGCGCGAGAATGGCAATTTCACGTTTGCCAAGCGGTATATCGCCGATTCACTATTTCGCGGAAGGCGATTGAGATTTCTTAATTTCTTCCGGAAATTAAGAAAAAAATCCAACAAATCCTGTAAATCCTGTCTACAATTTATATAATTGACAGTCCGCCGCCGGCGGATCAACTTTAGCTCACTTATAAGCAAAGTTTACAGGTGTAACCTTCCGCCTCTGATTTGGCTTGGTGGACCAGGTTTCAAATGCAAAATAAACTTCAAGCAGTGGTTTTTTTGATCTTTCTGGTTTCGCGTATATGTTTGTAGATGGGCCATACAAGCAGTATCACCGAAATTATAACAAAAATCAGACAGAGCGGCCGCAGAAAGATCGGTTTGAAGTCGCCGGCTGTCATCATCAGCCCCGACCGTAGCTTGGCTTCTGCAATAGGGGCCAACACAAACCCGATGACAAACGGCCCCAACGGTACATCCGATCGTTCGAGAAAATAGCCGAGAACGCCGAACGCCAGCATCACCCAGACATCGAACATGGTATTGTTGACGGCAAACGACCCGATAATGCAGAAAACGAGTATGGGCGGTAACAAATAGGCGCGGGGTACGAACATCAATCGGGAAATTCGACCCACCGAGCTCATCATGATTAAAAACATCAGGATGTTACCAATCATATAAGCTGCCATCATGATGTAGACAAGGTCTGGATTATTGATGAAAAGCGTGGGGCCGGGCTGGATGTTGTGAATCATCAAGGCGCCGATGAGAACCGCATCGATCACGCTACCCGGGATGCCCATGGCAATCAGCGGTATCAGTGCACCGCCCACCGTTGCATTGTTGGCAGCTTCCGAAGCGATGATTCCTTCTTCGGATCCCGTGCCAAACTTTTCGGGTGTCTTAGACA
>JAHEHB010000387.1 GCA_024644775.1 Deltaproteobacteria bacterium | reverse complement strand
ATCGCTTAGCAATTTATTCCAGAACTCAGAGGGATTTTCGCACGCGCCCAGCTTTTCACCCCAGAATTCACCCACGTTGTAGATTGCCTTTTTCAGGATTTCATCGGTATCCTCAACCCCCGCCTCATCCATGGCCTTGGCGATAAAGTAGAGATACTCCGCCCGGCCCGCCATTGCGTTGAGCACAGCCATCGCAGGTCCCGCCAGTTCACATGGTATCTCCTTATACATTTCGATCCTCCTTTTCGGATTCTTACATTTAGCCCAGTGTTTAGCGCTTCAATCGGTTAATCAACGATTTTGAATCTGTCCGTTCCGAACGGCCGGGTATCCGCCAATCATGACTGTATCGACCTCTGATAAGCGTTTTGGATTGACAATGGCCAGATCGGCCACCTTACCTTCAGCGATGACGCCCCGCTCAGAACCGATCTTGGGAATAGCGGCCACCACATCATGGCTGATCTTTCGAATCGCACCCGGAAGGGTTATTAAGTCCGCTTCAATTGCCTTTTCCATAAAAAGCAAAATGGGGTCCCAGTAACCTGCAATATAGTCTGTAGAGACCAGGTCTACCAATCCCTCTCGAAACAGAGCAAATGCCACTTCCGGAGACTGGTGAAACATACGCACACCAAAGGCATCGCCTGTAAATATATCCACCCATACGCCATGTTTTTTTAATTCCCGTGCACATGCAACAGCCTCGCCCGCTGTAAATGTGTAATTTGTATGTAGCGCGATAAGGAGCTTTCCCAATCGAGGTGCTAAATCAAGTGCCATTTCCATGGTATCACGGGTATTGTGAAAGAGCATCGGTACGCTGTATTTCAAGGCATAACTGGATAGTTCATCGATGCAATCTTTAGTCATTTCGTATGGTATCAACACATGACGATGAATAAGGTCTTTCGCTTTGACATCATCAAGCAGATGCTCGAGACCCGCTTCCTTTACCGCTGCCTTCGTTGCCTGTTCATCAAATTCAGCGGGATTCACCCCCGGGCCTAATACGGCTCTTTTGATCTTTTCGATGTAGGGGACGCTGACCGTCACACCTAATTCCCTTCCAATCTGCGGTGTGCCATAGGCTGCACAGGGAGGTCCGGCCTCTCCAATTGCCACCGCCCCGCGTTCAAGCATCGTATCAACGGTCATTGTTTCGTGCCAGGTTTTAATGCCCCGGCCATCCACAAATTGCGCATGTTTTAGATGACTCTGTGAGTGAGCGGTCGTCCCACGAATATTCATTGGGTGATATTTATTGATGATTTCAACTTCTCCGATGGTTGGCCAGCCACAGGCGTTTATCAGGGTTGTTGTTCCCTGAACCATGTGTCGGTTGAGATTATACAAAGTTCTTTTCAGTGGTAATGACTTTTCTCCGAAGCAATTAAACGGTCCGGTCACCCCCCCGTGGGAATGATGGTTAATGATTCCCGGAATAATCAGCGCCCCCTTCGCATCGATAATATCATCAGCGGGATCATAGGGTAGAATCGCCTGATCGATCACATCTTGAATAATTCCATCTTCAACAACGATCGAATGGTCTCTGAGTATTCTTTCATCATCCCCGGGGACGATATGTCCATTTACAATTATCGTTCTCAAATAACTTGCTCCTTTCAATCAAACTCGTTACGCCAATTAAAAACGATTTCTTTTACTCAATACGGCATCAACAACCGTGGTAGCCACAGGGATAGCCATGGGATGTAGGTAACCACAAGCAAACTAAAAAGAAGAAGCCCCAGAAAAGGGAGGACCTGTTTTGTCAACGGTTCGAATCTGACATCTGCCACCGAGCACATAACGTAAAGACCCAGACCTACCGGTGGGGTGAGCATTCCAATCGTCAAATTCAGGCATAGCATGATGCCAAAATGCAGAGGATCGATACCCAATTGCTTCACCATTGGTTCAAAGATCGGTAAACAGACCAGCAAAGCCGGGGTTGGTTCCATCAGACAGCCCACAGCCAAAGCCGTGATGTTTATCAAAAACAGGAGAAAAAACTTGTTGCTGGTAAATCCGATCAGCGCTGTGGTAATGGTCTCGGATGCGCCGTCAGTGGCGATAATCCACCCCATCATATTGCCCACAGCGATCAGGAACATGATGTGCGCGCTGGAGAGAAATGAATCATAAAGGACCTTGTTTAGTTGATTAAACCTAAATTCCCTGTACACAATACCGACGATCACGCTCCAAACCACTGCCAATACACCGGCTTCTGTGGGTGTAATCATCCCACCGACCATGCCCCAGAGGATAATAAGGGGGGATAGGACGGCCAGAATCGAACCACGCAGTATACGGAAGAACTCTCCCAGTCCGGGACGAGACTCATTACGAAACTGTTCCGGCTTTCGACTTGCCATCACATAGATACCGATCATTAGAAGCATACCAATGGCGATACCCGGTAAAATTCCGGCTAAAAAGATACGGGCAATGGAAACGCGCGCACCAATCGCGTATATGATCAAAATGATGCTCGGAGGGATAATCGGTCCGATGGTGGAACTACTGACTGTGACAGCTGCAGCAAAATATTTATCGTACCCACGGTCGGTCATCGCCTTCATTTCCACCGTCCCCAAACCTGCCGTATCGGCGACAAATGAGCCGGAGATGCCCGCAAAGATCATGGAAGCCACCACATTGACCTGGGCGAGGCCTCCTCTGAAATGGCCGACCAAGGCCATGGCAAAATCAAATATTCGACGGGTCAATCCGGCTTCATTCATCAGGTTGCCAGCAAAGATAAAAAATGGAACGGCCATCAGTGTGTAGCTCATAACACCGGTACCCATGTAATGAGGAAGGCTCATTAGCGGATAATCTCCAATCCAAAGAGCCAGGACCGAGGCCAGTCCCATCGATATGGAGACCGGAACCTTTATTAAAAGAAAAAACAAAAAACTTACAAGCAGTACGATGGTAACCATAAGCGCTTAATCTCAAACCTTTATACCGGTGCGCGCCAATCCGCCCGCCATCTTATCATCCGTCCGACGAGGTTATGAAACACGGTTAGAAAAATCGAAATGGCCCCCAGTCCGACGGGATAGTAGTAAATTTCGTCCGGCAATTCCAATGCAAAACTCAGTACATGACTTTCACCCCGGGTGTAAGGTATAAATTTCCAGGTTTGCCAGGCGAGCACCACAAGAAAGAAAAGGCATAGGATGTCAACAACAAGTTCGTCGATCATCTTTATTCGTCTGGAGAAAAGCCTAAACAAAAAATCGACGGTAATCCCGGACTGAACCTTGAAAACCAGTCCCATACCGATGAAAAAAATCCAAGCCGCGCCTAAAATGGTGAGTTCATGAATATAAATAATCGGCTGATCGAAAAAATAACGGCTGGTAATACCGTAAATGTTGATAACAACAATAAACGCCATGGCAAAAATGCCAAAGGCCTTTTCGGCTTTGGCGATCCATTGTTGAATCTGGTCCATGCGATTATAAATGCCGGTTAGGTGCATAAATACGATTTCCCGACAATTTCATTTACGTGTAAATAATACCGCCCTATCAAGCTACCGCTGTTAGGGGAAGATCCGGTTTTCCGTGTTCGAAAAAATCCGGGGCGTACCCGGTCAAAATTCGAATACGCCCCGCAGGGATTTATTTGACTTGCTGAATCTTGTCGAAGAGCCCTTTCTCCCAAACCTTTTCCGTTTCGAACTCAACTGCCAGGGGAGCAATTTTTTCCTTAAAGGAATTCAAGCTCGTCCGGATGAAAAAAGCGCCTTCGTCCAGCATTTTCTGGATGTCTCTTTCTACCCGAGCCTCGAGCTGCGAGTTGGACCATTCAGCGACCTCATTGAGCGACGCCACCATGGCTTTCTGGATATCGGCCGGCAGCTTATCCCATTTGCGTTTATCCGCGGTGACCGTATTGTTTTGGAGAAACTCATTGATATTGGTAATGTAAGGGACGGCCTCGTGGAATTTCATGTCGTAGGTTTGAGACATGGGAGTGGTGATGGCCTCGACCATGCCCTGCTTTAGAGCCAGATAGGCCTCTCCCCAGGCGATGACTGTAATTTTACATCCCATATGACGCCAGATTCTCTTGGCTGTTTCAGACTCATACAGACGTAGTTTCAAGTTTTCCAGATCGGCCGCCGCGAAGATGGGACGCTTGGCAAGGATGGCTCTAAAGGGGCCCCGTTTCCAAATAGCCGTTTCATTGGGAATCAAGACATGGTGATTTTTAGCAGCCAATACATCTTTTTCTTTTTCAAAGAGCGGACTGCGTATCCACTTGAAATAATGATCCCAGCCCGAAAACGTATAAGGGAAACGACAAATCTTCAAATTCTTGTCGAGTTGTTCCCAGGAGCCGATGTCTTCCACCATCATTTCAATGGAGCCCATACTGACACCCTTCATGTTATCCGAGTAGTTACCGTATGCCGAACTGTATCCCACTTGGATCTTCATCTGCCCTTTGGTCTTTTCGGCCACCTTATCTGCAAACATCGTCAAACCCTGACCGATAAGTGAGCTTTGCGGCATAATCGTGCCCAATCGCCACTTGTAGGTTTTTGCCGAGGCCGGGCCGGTTGACACGACCATACCCATCATGAATACCGTTAAAATTAACATCGTCCATATTTTCTTCATATCCACCTCCTTTTAGAGTGTAAGGGTTAGAGGGTGCACTGTTGACACCCATACGGAAGTCGAACACTTACCTGCATTCGTTTATGTAGAGATAAAAAACGAGTTTAATCTGAATACCGACAACGGAACGGGTTTATTTCAAGTTACAGTATTTTGATGCCTATAGTCAAATCACATCCAGAATAAGAACCATCCTCCCCCCGCGGTTAGATACTGTCAACAATGTCCTGTATCGTTTTTTCGACTGACGGCGTCATTTCTGAAGGTCTATGTCTTCCCAGTATATCGTCGACTTTTTCTTTTGCCCGCTCTTTTAACGTGGTTGCACCTTTACGCTGCCATTCCTCATATCGGTGATGATCCCTGAGTTCCGGATACTCATCCTCTTTATAATGTTTGAGTGTATGCTCCGTATCCAAAAAAAATCCATCAGTACCCACCTCATCGATCAAATCAAGTGCGAGATTTTCTGAGTTGATTTCCAGGCCCTTCATATAAATTTTGATCCAGGAGATAATTTCATGGCATATC
>JAHEHB010000386.1 GCA_024644775.1 Deltaproteobacteria bacterium | reverse complement strand
TTCTGCAAACGGAGAGGTTGTTGTGGGATTTGGAGACAGCATCACCCAGGGATATCCCTATATTCGGCAACATGGCAATGGCCAGCGCATCGGCGGATATGAGCCTGAGCTTGAGAGGCTTTTCAACCAAACCGGAAAATCTGTAATCGTTTTAAATTGGGGAATTGCCGGTGAGACGACACCCCGTGGTGTCGGGAGAATCGATTCCGTACTCACCCGATCCAATCCGGATCATATTCTCCTCCTTGAAGGTACGAATGATTTTTTTTCAGGTATCTCAGTCCCCACCACCATATTCAATTTAAGTGTGATGATAGACAAGAGCCGACGTCGTAATGTCGTACCGATCATTGCCACGCTGACGCCCGACTTAAGACCGAATAATAAGCGAGTCGAGATAAATTATAACCCTGATATTAGGCGGTTGGCGAGGCAGAAAGGCGTATTAATCGCCGACCAGTACGGTGCATTGATCGGCAAGCCTTGGGATTATGAGGGGCTGCATCCGAACTTGTATGGATATCAATTAATGGCCAGGGAATGGTTTAATAAACTGCAGCCATTGATTGGAGGTGGCACCACCCCCAACAGAGCCAAGATCGAAGCATTTGTTACCCGTTTTTATCAGCAGTGTTTAGGACGAAACCCCGAAGCGGCAGGCTTGGAATATTATACAACCCGCCTGATGGCGGGTACCGCGTCCGGCGCCAGCGTTGCCCGCAATTTCATTTATAGTCCGGAATTTCTCAATCGAAATACAACAGATAAGGAATTCATAACCGTCATGTATCGAGCATTTTTCGACAGAAAGCCGGATGCCAGCGGTTGGCCTTACTATCTCAATAGGCTGAGCAACGGCGTCAGCCGTGACGCGGTGTTTACAGGCTTTATATATTCCCCGGAATTCGAAAATCTGTGCAGACGATTCGGTATTGTCCGCTTCATCGCATAAACCAATAGGGCATCCGGTGAAAACAAGACAAGCCCTTGGGTTTGTTACGGTTATTTTTTACTTCAAGCATAACGTTCACTCTATACGCACATTTATATCAGAACGACGCTCTTATATTTTCGGACTCCATACCGGACCGCGGCTATTATCTCCTATTTCTTTTTAGTCTGAGACGGCGTATGGGCATAGGCTGTTGCTGGAATGATACGATACGCTGCATCCCCCGGCCGTTTCCAGTACAATTTCAGTGTGGCGGTTCCCTTGCGCTGAAAATATCGCACCATCACCGGGTGCCAGCCAGGCGTTTCGATCTGAATTTCAAGAGGCTCTGAATATCGATCACCGTCTTTATGCCAGGACGGATCATCGACAATGAGTTGCTTATTTAAATAAACACGGACACCGTCATTGGCAAATGCTTTGAACCAATATGCTCCCGCTTTAGCCAGGTTCAAATAACCCTCCATCTGAACACCGACACCTCGGCTTTCTCCGCTGCCAAACACCTTGCCTCTTCCAAACTTGTGGTTTATATCCGGTATGGGGTCTCCCGGTTTGCCAGCCAGATTCGCCTTTTCACCGGAGGGAAGATTATCGAGGTGTTTTTCCCAAAACTCATAAAAATAGAGGACGGCGAGACCAGGGCTTAACCCTGCCGGATCAGGTTTTATCGGAGCAACTTTTACCGGGTTCTGTTTTGACAATCCGGCAGCACAGCCGGGATCTGGAACACGAACCCAAAGAATAAACAGCATCAGAAAAACAACACGGGTGACAGAAAAAAGACCTCTTAGCACGCATTTCTTTTTCATTATTGACTCCATATCTTGGGATTTCCTCTGAGTCAGGGAACAATCAGGGTAACACCAGAATTCAATCATCAGACTAGATTTTTCTATTAACTATCTGTATTTTTAATACAATAACTTCATATCCTCCCCACTTTCTGCCCTCTGTTCTCTGTCCTCTGTTCTCTGCCCTCTGTCTTCCGTCCTCTGCCCTCCCGGGACTTCTACGCCGACAGTCGATAAATATACTCCGCTGCCTGTTGGGCGCCGGGTTTTCCATTTCGAATCGCCTTTGGTAAAGACAAAAGGTCCGGAAGTTGGAATATCCAATGCCCCTTCTCAAATTGATTCTCTGTAATATCGAAGCTGGTGATATGTGCGTGGATATACGCTGCCATTATTTCAGATTCCCGAAAAGTCGGTCGTTTTATGAATATGAATGGAACCCCTGCGTCGTAGACTTCTGCAAGGGTGCTGTAACCTGCTTTGCCGACTACCACATCGGATGCATGGATCAAATCAGGATGATAAAATTCAGAGCGATACGGTAAAATAACAACGTTGTTCATCCGCTGAAACGACTGGTTTCCCCCGGAAATCACAAATGTTGTTTTTTCGTGCTCCCTTAATGTATTTTGAATGGTGTAGTGTTGAGGAATTCCCCCCATGGTAATCATAACAACGGGTGAATTTTCTGCACGATTCAAATTTTTCCGGGTATCTGTTGAAGATGTCCGAGGTTTCCGACTAATGGGTGGTATTAGAATATCAACATCTCGATAGCAACAGACAGGCTCCGTTTGGATATGATAACTCGCCTTTTCAAATAATCCTTTTAAGTATTTGATATAAAAATTAAAATTATTATTCAACATCGCATAAGACTCATAAATCCAGTCCCAGGTAAAATTCTCGACAAGTACGGAAGGGATATCCGAAGCCTTCCCAACCGAGATACCCATGGGGGAAATATCGCACACGATCAAACGGCACTTTCTTTTTGATAGCAAACGGGCAATCGAATCAATCTGATTTTGATCAAACGGAAAAAGCTCACCTAGTCGTTTCAAAGTGTTTTGTAAGTCTTCGCAAAAAGGTGTTTTTTGCACCATGCCGATATCGGTCAATGTGGGATGATATGCAAACGGTTTTGACAATGAATCATCAAAAAACCATTTTGGAATGGTGGTAAAAACTTCAAATGTGATGGTAGGATCGATCTCATGCAGCGCACCCATCACAGCCGCAGCGCGTGCAGCATGTCCCAACCCATGGGGTGAAATAAAAAAAGCAATTCGAAAGGTGTCATCTAACCGGGTGCTCACAATCCATCCCCCTTGCTCACGTGTGACGTATTTTGGTTGTATAGAGAACAGCTGAGAATATGTCAAGATAGGCACCTCATAACCCAGGGCCACGTCATTTAGACACGTATTTACTTGGATACGCTATGGATGCAATAATTTAACAGGGTAAAAAATTTGAAAATTGAAACAGATTGCTGCCATTGAACCACGGATTTCCTTGTGTTACTAATCCGGTCATCATGATTTATACATTGTATTATGTAAGGGTGGCGGGGATCTAATTTAATGATGTTTTTTTAAAAATACGTGGTTTAGTATGAACGCACCATCTTCAGATAAAGGAGGCTTCCATGGAAAAAATAGGATTTATTGGGATCGGGCTCATGGGTCGACACATGTCGAGACACCTTTTAAAGGCGGGGTATCCTTTAACCGTATGGAATCGAACATCGGACAAAGCCAAAGAACTCATCGATGCGGGTGCAACATGGGTGGATTCGCCACAGGCCGTGGCAATAGAATCGGATGTGGTGATCACCATGGTAACCGATTCTGCCGCATCAGAAACGGTTTTCTGCGGGAAAAACGGGGTATTAGAGGGCGCTCATGAGAATTTAACCGTTATCGATATGGGAAGTATCGCGCCGGAAATGTCCAGATATATTGCGGAGCGTGCCAAGGCCAAAGGGGTTCCCATGCTCGATGCGCCTGTGACCGGCAATCCAAAAGTCGCTGAAGCGGGCAAGCTTGGTATTATGGTGGGCGGCCCTAAGGAGACCTTTGAGGCGTGTCGTCCTATCTTTGAAAAAATGGGAATCGTGATCGTCTATGCGGGTGAAAACAGCATGGGTACCACATTAAAGTTGATCAATAATCTTATTTTGGGAGTTTCCGTTGAGGCGGTTTCAGAGGCACTGGTCCTCGCTATGAAGGCTGGAATCGATCCTCAAAAGGTGATTGAAATCACTTCCGTGGGAGGTGCCAGAACGGCCGCTATGGAAACCCGAGGCCCAAAAATGATCCATCGAAATTTTTCGGCCGGATTTTCCGTCAACAATATGTATAAAGACCTCTCGAGTGCAATGAAACTGGCCGATGAATGCGGTGTTTCCATACCAGCTGCCAGTGTATCATTAGAAATCCTGCGATCCGCAAAGACCCACGGGAAAGGAAATTTGGACTCCTGTTCTGTGCTGACCGTCTTAGAACAACTGGCAAATACGGAGGTGAAATCGAATTGAGGAATTGAGCACCGAAATTCTATATTTTTGATGCCGCAACGGTCTTGCGATGAACAACGAATCCAGGCAACCAACCAGCCATCATTAGGATAAGGCCAAGAATGTTGACCCATTTTGGCAAAGGCAGCAGCATATTTAATGCGGCGACCATGAAAACAATGCGTCTTTGGAGACTGATTTTAGGATAGATAAAGTCGGCTCCTTGAAGTGCCATGGCAAGTGCCATAAATCCGATCAGCAATATTACAAACGTGTATGCAACCTGAAATACGGAACCGCCCAACAATAAAGGGGGTAGGTAAACAAAGCCAAACGGCAGAAAAATAAGGGCGAATCCAAATTTCAGTGCGGCAATACCGGTTTCCATGGGGTCCGCTTTTGCAAGGGCGGCGGCTGCAAACGCAGATACGCACACCGGTGGTGTAATGTTTGATAGACACGCCGCATAAAAAACAACCAGATGGGCTGCCACCGCGGGTACTTTCAAATAGATCAGGGCAGGTGCTGCGACAACCGATAGAATGATATATGAACCGGTGGTACTGCTGCCCATACCGATGATGATGGACAGGATCATTACCATAACGACGCACAAGAGCAGGCTGCCACCGGCAATTTCGACCAGCAGTGCTGAAAATTTTAATCCGAGGCCCGAAAGGACGATCCCGCCAATGATAACACCCAAGGAACCAATCGCCGATCCTGCAGAATTGTTGGCCGCAGCTCCGGATCGGAGCGCCTGTAAAATATCATTGGGCTTCATTCGGGTATCTTTATGCCGCCAGGATAACAACAACGCAGAAACAGTGCCCCAGAATGCCCCCAATTCGGGAGTGTACCCATAAAACAATAACCCTAACACGATAAAGACCGGCAGGAAAAAATGCCACCCCCGCTTTAAGACATCAAAAACCCTTGGGATTTCTTCAGCAGGAAGTCCTTTGATTCCCGA
>JAHEHB010000069.1 GCA_024644775.1 Deltaproteobacteria bacterium | reverse complement strand
TGATCACAAAGCCTCATTTGGTGAAAATGGAATCTGCTGAGAAGGGTTTGGATGATCCGTCTTTTTACGACCCCAACACGATACCACGATCTCAGATCAACACCTTTATCTTCGGTATCGAGCATTTTAGTAAGAACGGTATCTTAGGGGATCCCCGGGGAGCGAATCGGGAAATTGGAGAAAAGCTCATGGAAATAACAGTGAATTCGCTTGTCGGGGCGATTTCCGATTCCCTGGGGATGGCGTCGAGCTAGTGGAACGCTTCCTACTTAATATTTCAATTTTGCCTCTACTAAGTTTGCAGCCGCTTTACTCGGTTTCGGGTGTCAGGTGTCAGTAATAGTAAACACCACTTCTAAAACCTGAACACTGAAACCCGAAACCTTTAAACGCTTTTGTTCTTTATTGAAGGGAGAAAAATATTATATGTAGTTTTATATCGGAATCACCATACTATTCACACTTAAAACAACAGACCCAATGTTCCGGTTCCACTTCCAGCAATGCTGGCGCCTCATTTCGGCATTGCTGATCGGCCTCCGGGCATCGCGTGTGAAAATGGCAGCCGGTTGGGGGACTTATGGGGTTGGGTACGTCCCCCTTCAAGATGATACGGTTTCTTTTCAAATTCGGATTGGCAATCGGTGAAGCCGACAGGAGCGCTTTTGTATAGTGATGTCGAGCTGCTTCACGCAAGATAAGCGTGGGGGCCATTTCCACGATTCTTCCAAGGTACATGACCACAATCCTGTTACAGAGATGCTCGACAACGGACAGATCGTGAGAAATAAACAAATAGGTCAATCCCCGGTTTTTCTGCAATTCCATAAGTAGATTGATTACCTGGGCCTGAATGGAAACATCCAACGCAGACACGGGTTCATCACATACCATGAATTTGGGATTTAGAGACAATGCTCTTGCAATTCCGATGCGCTGACGCTGGCCGCCGGAAAATTCATGAGGATAGCGATTCAGAGATTCCTCCTGGAGCCCGACTTCTCGAATCAGTGTCAAAATCCTCTTTTGTTGTGAAAGGGAGTCTCCGATTCCATGAACGATAAGGGGTTCTTTGATGAGTTGGGATACGGTATATCGCGGATTTAAGGATGAGTAGGGGTCTTGGAAAATAATCTGCATCTCTTCCCTCAATTGACGCAGTTTCTCCTTTCCCATCTTTGTTATATTTTGGCCTTTGTAGAATATGGTACCTTCAGTCGGCTCCTCGATGCGTAATATGACTCTCCCAAGCGTTGTTTTTCCACACCCACTTTCACCCACCAGCCCAAGAATTTCGCGTTTTTCAATGGCCAAAGAAACGCCGTCCACGGCTTTGACAGTCCCTTTCGATCTGGAGAAAAAACCCTTTTGAATGGGATAGTGCTTTTTAAGATTTTCGATCCTAAGTGTTTTCTGTCTGTTCACAGTTCGTTTTTTATAGTTAGTGCCCATCCAGAAATGGCTAATTTTCGCAATATCGGCGTTGGGCTCCGAATTTTAATCCTCAAAATACTCAATGTATTCCTGTGGTTAATCCGCCTGAGGCGGACTCATCCCTGGACGGACACCAGTTACATCGTTTAGTGAGTTTCCGGTCAAACACTACGTATCGTAAAGCCAACACCGGCACCGATGTCCGCATGTGACTTCAACAATCGCTGGTTCCTCCTGTGTGCACCGTTCCATGACACGGCTGCATCTGTCGCTGAACTTACACCCTTCCGGAAGATCCATAAGATCCGGGACAACACCGGCAATAGGGTCGAGGGGTTTACCTCTTTGGCCTGTCAGATCGGATCGTGGTATTGACCTTAATAATCCCAATGTATAGGGATGTTTCGGTTTGTTGAAGAGTTCCAGAACATTGGCAGACTCCATCACCTTTCCGGCATACATGACCACCACCACCTGAGCCATCTCTGCAATAACACCGAGATCGTGGGTGATTAAAAGAATGGATGTTCCGGTTTCTTCCTTGAGTTTGAGCATCATATCCAATATTTGGGCTTGAATCGTTACATCGAGAGCGGTTGTCGGCTCATCGGCAATCAACAGCTTCGGCTCGCAGGAAAGCGCCATTGCAATCATCACCCGTTGTCTCATACCCCCGCTCAATTGATGGGGGTAGTCATTCACTCGCCTCTCAGGAGCCGGAATGCCGACTAAATCTAAAATTTCTATCGATCGATCTAACGCCTCCCGTTTTGAAAGCCCCTGATGAAGAATAAAAGATTCTGAAATTTGGTTGCCGACCTTATAGACCGGATTCAGGGACGTCATGGGCTCTTGGAAGATCATCGAGATTTTATTCCCTCTTATTTTTTTCATTTCTTTTAATGAGATGTCGAGAAGATTTTGTCCTTCAAAAATAATTTCACCAGCCACAATTCTTCCCGGAGGGTTTTTGACTAATCGAAGAATCGTAAGCGCCGTAACACTTTTGCCACACCCCGACTCTCCGACGATTCCAACGATTTCACCTCTTTTCACCGAAAGATCCAGATTGTCAACCGCCCTGGCAATACCGATTTTGGTAAAAAAGTAAGTTTTCAGATTTTCTATATTTAGTAGTTCTTGATTTAGTATTTCTTTATTGAGTAGTTCTGGGGTCATCATAAATTCAGTATGCATCCACAAGACATTTTCGTACATGGATGCCCGGAGGGGGGCAGCCTTCGATCCGTTGACCTTTGTATTCACTTTTCAGGGTGCAGTTTCCCACCAAGAATAATCGCTTATCTTCTTTGAGTTCGGAAAGATCAACATCCGAACCCATCACTACGGTGGCGTCACCGATTTTTTCCAATTCGGATTCGGACATTGCGGATAAGCCGATGAAACAGGCCTCCCGGCATCCGCTGCACCCTTTCCCCGCCACGACTGAGATATCCTTAAAATTAAAAACCCTCCCTTCTATGGAGGGCCTTTGAAACATTCGTTTTACCGCATCAACGTTTTCACCGACAACTTCAATACGTTTCATATCTGATACGCCGATATTTTTTTCACCGGCATAGGTAATGTGTCTGATTTCTCCAGGATCAAATCCCATTAGATAAGCCCCGATCGTATCTACAGCAACCGGGTCAAGACCGGCTACGGTGGTGTTAAACGCCAAGGCAGTCCCACCGATTCCAGGGGCTCCCGGTTTATACCCTTCATTGGCAACGAATCCGTCGATGATCGTGAGGGTGGGTCTTATGACAGAATTCAGGTCTGCAATGGCATGATCCAGTTCGAATTCGTAGATTTTTTCTTTGACACCGATTCGATGCATCAGCTTTTTCATGGCATCCGGAAGCACCCCTTTCATATTCTTCATCCCCAGAGTCACGCCGGTAAGAATATGCGTTTTCATGGTCGGAACACTGATAATGACATCGCTCTCGAAGGCGGTTTCGAATAGTTTAAGTTTTTTGAGAACCATACCATTTGAAACCGGCACTTCAACGATCTCATCCCGGTCCAAATTCACCAATGTCGCTCCCAGCGGCTCGAAACGACCCTTTAAGCCCAGCTCGTTAAACATCTTATCCGTGTCAAAACCGACCACCGTGCTTTCAGCGACCAATAAATTTGCCGGATTTGCTTCACTACAGATTCTAATCAATATTTCAACGACCTCAGGATCGGTAATAACGCCCGTCTCGGCGGGAACACTTACACCGAAGTTCGGTTTAATCATAACCGTCTGTCCCGGGTGAATGATTTTATTAATTCCCCCGATAAGCTCTATGGCCGATCGAATTGACGATTCAATGTCAAAACCCCTGACAACCGAAACTCGACTTTTTGGTTCATTTTTGTCCGGCATTTTACACCTTTGAACTTGATAGTTTAGAAATCTCTTTTGCGATCTTTCGCTTTATTGGTTGAATGTTGTCCGCCATCTATTTCAATAATTAATCTTTTCTCGAAGCTGACAAAATCTACGATAAAACCATCAATAGGTTGCCGCCTTCTGAATTTAATATCCTCCACTTGTCTTGCTCGAAGTTTACTCCATAACAGAGTTTCTGCTCGAGTCCCATTTTTTCTTAATTTTTTTGCAAAACTGATAAGGTTCGTCGGCATTGTCCTTTTCCCCCTCCCGCCGGGGGCTGACCCTTACTCACACACGACACCGTGGGGGTTTTGAAGGTAATTGTAACTGCTCGAAAACATTTAAAAACGAATCCTCCAAAGGCAGACAAGGTATCGAATAATGGACCACAGAACTATGAAGTATTTACTTCGATATTCGATATTCCTTGTTTTACATTCTGAAGCAATATCCTGTTCAGTCAAAAAAAAACCTGCAGAGGGTCATCGACGTCACACCGGTATGTCGCCTTTGTCCAAAATCACCTGACCGTCAATTTCAAGCGTGGCCTGAGAATAGATGACGTCGATGTGACACGGCGCTGCGATATTGCCGCCGATGGCATAATTGCTCCCAATACCGTGGTGACCAAAACCTAATTTGCCCAGGTCTTCCAGGTTTGTGGCATAGGCTCTGCTTGCGGGATTGAGCCCCACGGCAAATTCGGCTAAATTGTATGCGGTTCGGTCGTCAAATGCTTTTAACGTTTCGTTCAAGTAATCGGCAGCCTTTCCGCCGGTGATGTTTGCGACCTCTCCGGATTTGATTTCTATGGTAACCGGTTCTTCCCGCAGGATACCAAAGCCCATGGGTCGAACATCACCGACAATAATCCCTTCTGTTGTTCCCTCGATGGGCGATATGTTCAGTTCACTATTCGGAAGGGCTGCAAATTGCCCTGGTTCGCGGAAAAGACCCGTCTCATACTGCACAGGTCGATCGGTGATTTCAGCTTCCAGATCGGTTCCTCCCGTTGAAGTCATCCGAATCTTCTTGCCTTCAGCAATGATGGCTCCAAGTTTGCGGGCGACCCGATCGTTTTCTTCGTAGTCGGCAAGGATGCCTCCCGTGCAGAGGCAATCTTCGGTCACCTCGCACATGGTTGTACCACGGGCCCCGTTTTTTATCGCCTCTATGCGGGCATCGGTGTGGGTCATGGACCAGGTGGTGGGTAGAAAAAAAACATCGCTCTCAGCGCATGCGCCGACCACCGGTTTGGGAACCTGAGCCCCATGGGCCCCTGTGGGAGTAAA
The DNA here is from genome assembly GCA_024644775.1 of Deltaproteobacteria bacterium. Next base: position 11,758 of record JAHEHB010000069.1, on the reverse strand, counting down.
GACGGTAATGGTGGGAATACCCCCCACTGCGTAGGCGGCAGCCGCAATGGCTTCGGCCAAACGGATTTTATTGGTGTCGCAGGCTATCACCACATGTTCGCCTTCCTTGACAGCCGCGCATTGTTTTACGGCTTTCATTGCACCCGGCATCATTTCGATGAAACTGGAAGGCGAGGGGATGTAATGGAAATGTTCTATGGGCCACGTCATGGATTCCTCCTTTCAAAAAGATGTTTCAAAACCTCATTTCTTTAGATTTTTGAAGTTTAGCTAACTCACAATAGGATTGCAAATGTTTCATCATTTGAGAACGGTAATTTGACATTGGCGCTTATATTTTATACTGTCACGTCCATTCTGCTGGATTTTCCGGTAATTTATATCCGTTAGCGGCAAACATCCCAGATGTAGTTTGAACATCAGCGTACACTCAAAATTTAGACGGAGGCAAGTGTTCATGAGCACGCTTTTTGAACCGATTCGATTGGGGTCCCTTACCCTTAAGAACCGTTTGACCATGACCGCCATGTCCACCCGTTTTGCGGGAATCCAAGGTGAAGTAACGGATCGGTTGATTGAATATTATGCCACCCGGGCCGCCGGCGGCACGGCACTCGTTACAGTTGAAGAAACCTACATCCATCCGCAACTGCCGCACATCAACAACGCGTTGGGTGTGTATGCCGATCATTTAATTCCCGGTTTGCGAAAACTCACTCACCGAATTCATCAAGAAGGCGGCCTGGCGTCGGTACAAATCGGTCTTTATTTCCGCCAGCATGTAAATGGGTTCCCGAGGTATGCTGTGTCCGACACGGCTCCGGATTGTAAACACGAATGTATCGAACTGACACACGAAGAGATTCATTATTTGACGGAACTCTTTGTGGATGCTGCCGAAAGAGCAAAAGAGGCGGGATTCGATGCGGTTGAAATACACGCCTGTCACGGGTGTCTGGTGGCTGAGTTTCTCTCGCCGTTTTGGAACCATCGTACCGATGAATATGGCGGTAGCCCAAAAGGGCGCTTTCGGTTTGCCATCGAAATTTTACAGGCAATTCGGAAACAGCTGGGTAAGGACTACCCGGTGCTCTATAGAATTTCCGGTAGTGAATTCACTCCTGACGGGTTTACACCGGAGGATGCCGTAGCGTTGTCAAAATCGCTTGAAGACAATGGTGCCACCGCTATCAGCATTTCAGGAGGACTGGGTCATGTAAACCACATTGCCATACCCCCGGGTGATGTGCCCCGAGGTTTGTTGCTGCCCATGGGAGAATCCATAAAAAAAGAGGTAACGGTACCGGTTATCGTTGGAAATTCGATGACTCCCCAACTCGCCAAAGAAGCTGTTGAAAAGGAAATGGCAGATCTGATCGGGCTGGGCCGCCCGTTGATTGCAGACCCGCAATGGCCCAGAAAAGTTAAAGACGGCCGGCTGAATGAAATTCGAGAATGTCTTCGCTGCAATCAAGGGTGCTTTGGCGGTTTAAGGGATCCAGGCAGACCGTGGGTTAGCTGTATGTACAATAAGCTCGCCGGCCGTGAGTTTGAGTGTTGCATTGAGGAATCTGAAAAAAAACAGCGCATTGTAGTAGCAGGCGGCGGACCCGCCGGTTGTGAGGTGGCAAGAGTCTTGCGATTAAGAGGACACGACGTTATCCTGCTGGAAAAAACAGACCGTTTGGGCGGACAATTGAACATGGCGTCCATTCCTCCGAAAAAGGGCGATTTCAAGCGGATGGTGATTTTTTATGAGGGAGAATTGAAACGGCTGGGCGTGGATGTTCGTTTGAGTTCGATAGCCACTGCTGAACTATTGAATCGTCTAAAACCTGATGCGGTCGTTCTTGCCACAGGATCTGTTCCCATAAAACCTTCCATACCCGGTGCAGAAAAACCACATGTTGTAACTGCCCAGGATTTGCTTTCCGGAAGTCGGAAGATCGACGAAGGGCCGGTGGTGATCATTGGAGGCGGCGCCACGGGTTTGGATACTGCTGATTACCTATCCGATAGAGGCATCGCCGTAACCATGGTGGATATGTTGGATGCACCCGGCCGTGACATATTTCAAGGAATCGGGGTGCGCGAAGGGTTGCTCGACAGGCTGCAGGAAAAAGAGGTTGCTATTTTAACCGGCCGTCGGGTAATGGAAATCCTGGATGATGCCGTACGTATTTCGGATCGACCGCTGGTGGGCGGTGGAAACGAAGATCAGCTTTCGGCAAAAGTGGTGGTTCTGGCCATCGGTATAAAAACGGAAAATGGATTTCTGAAACCTGAAATGCAAGGCAAAATTGCCTGGTATGGGGTTGGAGACTGCCAAACCCCCGGCAATGCATTTGACGCGATCGACCAGGCGTTTGAGCTGGCGCTGAGAATTTAAAAGGTTTCAGGTGTCAGGTTTCGGGTGTCAGGAGCGAAACCACCAATGGAGCTGGATTCATCACTACGAGAAACGAGGTTTCTCAGACGAGCTGGGAAGCGAGAAAGCTTGGACGCTGGAATGTTTGAAGACGAAAAGGATAGGGGGTTGGAAAGCATTATAGCCTCCAAGCTTCCTGGCCTTCTCGCCTTTCGGTTATTTCTACCGGTGATCCGATTTGGGATTTTACCAGGTTTCTTAGACGAGGTGTTAGGGAGCTAAAATCAAAATACTGAAACCTGAAACCCGGTTATGCCTGAAACCTATTGTTTCGTACCCATATATTGTCGGAAAGTAGTCTTTTCGAACCTGAAGGAGTGATTATATGCACTATGTAAAAGAACAAGATATTGAAGGATTGCAATTACCCGGTCGACTCTGGAAAAAATTGATTGCACCAGACGAAGGGGAATGTAAAAATATGATTTTCGGCGTGGTTACGTTTCCACCGGGTAGTGATCCAGGCCAGCACCATCATGAAAATGAAGAAGAAATCATTTATGTGATATCCGGTCGGGGAGAGACTAAAGTAGCCGATGATATTTATCCGTTGGAGCCCGGGGTTGCGGTGTTTACCGAATCTGGGATCCCCCATGGCATAAAGGTTACCGGAGATGAGCCATTGGTGCTGGTGAGTGTATTCAGCCCACCGGTAAAACCGGGATCGTATGATAAAAAGAAATAATTTACATAAAAACCATTCAGGGAGGTTGTCTTATGGAAAGAAAACAATTGTTGGAAGAAGTGAAACAGTACTTTTCAGCATCCGATCATTGGCGCCGGCTTTGTGCGTCGATGCAGGATTCTGATCCGGAGGGAACCCACATCCATTCCTATGTGGATACCTCCGTACATCCTGAATCGATGGAAGCCATTATGTGTGGCTATTTTGAAAGGATGGGCTGGCCGTCCAGCCGTAAGATCGATCACATGTCTCCCGCTCCCAAAATGGGCAGTCTTCACGGGGTTGAGCCACAGGGTAAACCACACTTTGATTTCCAGTGGTTTTTCAAAAAAGATGTTGGCTTAAAAGCGTGTAACGGTGGAGAGTCGGGCTGCAACCTTCTCATCTGGAATCGATGGTATATCAATCAGTTCAACAACCAGTTCCCCTATAGGGAAGTGGGGCCAGAGGAAGAAAAAGCGTTGGAAGCGTACTTTAAATCGGATCATTTCATAAAAGGTCTCGAATATCCGGTGATGCCCACTACCTGTCACATGCATATCAATGTTAATTCCGGTGTACATCCGGATCATATCCAGAAGTACGCGGAGCCGGCACTGGAAAGAGAAGGCATTAAAATCTACTACACGTGTCCCAATGTGTATCTTGGTGATGGCAAGAATTACCGGGGTAAGCTGGTTTTCATGAGCCAGGAACCCGAAGTGGTTTTTGACATCGGCTGGAAATTTACTCCCGACGTTATCATTGAACCCGCTTGGGAAACTTGGATCCATAAAGGAAACCCGGGCTACGACGTCTGGACCACCGATATGTTGGCAAAGGTCATGGATGAGGATTATGTTACCTTGACCGATGGCGAGATTGAAGAGGTTTTCAACGCCTGTGTATTTCCAAAATAGAATCGATAGACGGTTGCGGCTGCTTTATGCAGCCGCGATCCTTATGGATTTGACGAGTCTGTGTAAACGATTTTTCAGAAGAAGGATTTCAGGATGTTACTGCAAAACGAAATTGCTATCATAACCGGAGCGGCATCGGAACGCGGCATCGGTCGAGGCATTGCCACACTATTTGTGGAACAGGGCGCAAAGGTTGCGATACTGGACCTCGATGGCGAGAAAGCCAAAGACCTATCCGGCAGTTTTGGAAAAGAACATCACGGGTACCCGTGCAATGTAACAAACCGTGATGAAGTTGAAGCCGCCATTTCCAGTGCGGTTCAAGATATGGGTCCCCCATCGATACTTGTCAACAATGCCGGTATCACGCAACCGAAACGGATTGCCGAAATTACAATGGAAGACTATGATGCGGTACTCGATGTAAACCTCAAGGGAACTTTTCTTTGCTCCAAGGCGGTTATTCCCCATATGAGGAATGCGAAGAAAGGAAATATTATCTGCATATCGTCTGTTTCCGCAAAGCGCGGTGGCGGCATCTTTGGTGGCCCGCATTACAGTGCTGCTAAGGCGGGTATTATCGGTTTGACGCGGGCTATGGCTCGGGAGCTGGCACCGGAGGGAATTCGCGTCAATGCCGTCGCACCCGGATTGATAGATACGGATATTACCAAAGGTAAGTTGACCCCGGAGCTAAAGGCAGAGATTATCGAATCGATTCCAATGAAGAGAATTGGACTACCCATCGATGTCGCAAGGGCGTGTTTGTTTTTTGCCAGTGAGCTGTCCAGCTATGTTACCGGTGAAATAATGGATGTGAATGGCGGGATGCATATAGACTAATAAGTGACTACGATTCTTCCAAGACTACGCCTGGAAGAAGGGGCCCCTTCGGGGTAGCCGTTCTCTTTCAACGGGCGATACTCGAAACTTGATACTTGAAACTTGGGGAAGGTATTCTTTCAATTTCAAATAGATCCAATCCGTTCTTATCCAGTTTCAAGTTTCAAATTTCCAGTTTCTCTTACAAAAAACCAGAAGCTCATTTAATAATCGACAAAGTTTTGTCGGTTTTAAGGCACTGAGCGCCTAAAGTGATCTAAAGTGCCTAAAGTTAATGAACGATCAGTTTATATCCATGTTGCTTGAAACAATGAAATAAAATACCTCCCCTGGGGGTGTTGAGTTGATCACTTCAAGCTATTTTTTATTGTCTGTTTTAAGATTCGTCCGATAATCCCTGCGTCAAAACGCAGGGATTTTTTTTGGGGTTATAGTGCCGTATTTAGTCAGACAGGGTTTTTTATGAAGTTGACTTGATTTATTAAGGTGTACATATTATTGTGTACATAAAGTAAAAGGCATCAAGAAAGGAACATAATATATGGAAATCAACGCTGTCCAATTTCGTGCCAATTGTTTTAAGATTTTAGATGAGGTTCAACAAAAGCACAAAGAAATTATTATCACCAAGCGTGGCAAACCAATTGCTAAGCTGGTACATATCATCCAGAAAGAAGATAAAGATCCGCTGTTGGGAGCCATGCCAGGAGTTATCGAAACGATGGGTGATCTAACAGAACCTGTAGCGGACCCTGATGCCTGGGAGCTTGATTAATGATATTGTTGGATACGCACACGTGGGTTTGGGCATATAGTGCTGATAAATTATTATCGCCCAGGGCAAAAAAGTTCATTAGAAATACGCCAGCCAATCAGAGAGCAATTGCTTCTATTTCCATATGGGAATTTGCAATGATGTCATCAAGAGGTAGAATTAATGTCAAGATTACCCCTGAACAATGGTTGGAAAATGCAATTCACAAAACCGGTATCCGGGTTTTTGATTTGAGTGGCAAAGTGGCTTTAGAGTCTTGTAATCTACCCGGTCAATTTCACAAAGATCCTGCTGACAGGATAATCGTGGCTACCGCAAGAATCCATAATCTTACTCTAATTACAAAAGATCTAAAAATCATCGATTATCCTTATGTCGAGGCGGTTTGGTAGTGAATAGATTAGCCCTTGACCGCCCCGGTCATGGCCGATACGTAATTTTCCACGAAAAAGGAATACACAAAGGCGATGGGGATCGAACCGAACAGGGCCCCTGCCATAAGAGATCCCCAGAAGAAAACATCTCCCTTGATCAATTCGCTCGTGACACCCACCGGAATCGTCTTTTGCACGGGTGAAGCGATGAACACCAGGGCATAGAGAAACTCGTTCCAGGACAGGGTGAAGGAAAAAATGCCGGCCGAGAGAATGCCGGGCATACTGATGGGAAGGATGATCCGGATCAGTGCCTGCCAGCGGGTCGCCCCATCGATCCGCGCACACTCTTCGAGCTCTTTGGGGATGGTTTTAAAGTATCCCATGAGCAACCAGGTCGAAAATGGGATCAGGAACGTAGGATAAGTGAGAATCAGCGCCCACGGGCTGTCCAGCAAGTTCAGCGTGGCCACCACATCCACCAGTGGAATAAACAGCAACGTCGGCGGCACCAGATAGGTTACGAAAATAGAAATGCCGAATGTAGTGGAGCCCGGATACTTCAGGCGGGACAAAGAGTATCCGGCCAGTATGGCGGCGAAAAGGGACACCGCCGTAGACACGGTAGCAATAAAAAACGTGTTCCAGGCCCAGCGACTGAAAAGGGTGTCTACAAAAAGTAATTCCCAGTGCTGTAATGTGAAACTGTGTCTTGATTCAACATGTTCCATGATCAATGATTCGTATTGAGGGAATTGTTTTTTCCCCACCTTTCGATTCAAAAGTTTAACGAATCGCTCTTTAGTCAACCCTTGATTTTTCAGTTCGGCATTTCTCAATAATTGTGATCGATACCATATGGATCGCTTTGCACCCACCTCCCGCTTCACCGCACGAAAAAAATCTCTTTCGTATAGAAATTCTTTGTCTTTCAAGAGTTCCAGTTTGGCAATGATTTCCGGGGGAACATCCGTTTTGTAAAGCTTTGCAAGCGATTTATCGGTCAACCTAGCGCTGGCAGTCATTTTCGCCAGTTTTTCAAGGATCTCCTTTGGAAGACCCGCTTCCTTGAGATCTTTTACGGTTTGTTCCGTAATTACATAACGCGGCCATACAAAAAACGGGGAGCTTTTACTGTTGTTCAATTGACGATCCGGTTTAACCGATGAAATCAGCATCCAGTAAAACGGGAACAGCATGGCCGTTAAAAACATAAACAGCGGGATGTAAAAGATGATCAACCTTTTTATATAAGTTTCTCCGACTCGTGCACTTAAACTCATCTCAAATCTCCAATTAACGGACGCTCTCTTCCCGCCGCAGGTACCAGAGTTGCCCCACAATCACCATCGCCAGTATAGGAAACATAAACAGCGCTACGGCAGCCCCTTCCCCAAGATTTCCGGAAGCCATTGCGAGTTGATAGGCGTAGGTAGCCAGCAGATGGGTGCTGTTATGCGGTCCGCCCCGGGTGAGCACATAAACCAGTTGAAAATCGGCAAAGGTCACCACCACAGAAAAGACGATTACCACAACCGCTATGGGTTGGATCAGGGGCAGGGTAATATGCCAAAACCGGTGCCAGCCCGAGGCACCGTCGATCTCCCCGGCATCGTACAATTCGGGAGGTACGGTCTGAAGTCCGGCCAGAAAAGTAATGGCAAAAAAAGGAATCCCCCGCCACACGTTGACAACGATGATGGATATCATGGCCCAGGTGGCGTCTCCAAGCCACACAGGGCCCTGGAAATAGCCCCAGCCTCCTTTAAGCGGAATCCCGAGTAAATCGATTTTTAGTTGCCAGAACCATCGCAACGTCCAGTTGATCACGCTGAAGGTGCCATCGAACATCCAGAGCCAGGCCAGCGTGCTGAGTACGGTAGGTACGATAAACGGCAGCAGCACCAGGGCGCGTGTAAATCGGGCAAACACGAACTTACGGTTCAGCAACAGTGCCAGCCACATGCCGAGAGCGGTTTTGAACACCGTGGCGGCAAAAGTGAACATAACCGTGTTCCAGGCCGACTGCATGAAGATCTGACTTTTTATAATGTTTTTGAAATTCTCAAGTCCGATGAATTTACCGGGCTGACCCACCAGTTTGTCGGTGAGAGACATCCAGACTCCCAATCCGAAGGGATAAGCTAGAAATATGAGGATGATGAGCATGGCGGGCACCAACAGCGTATAGCCGAAAATTTTCTCATCCTGCATCCACTCGTTAACTCGCTCATGAAGGGATGGTCTCGTTTGCGCCGCTGAGGTACCGTTAGCAGCGATTGTAACACTTTCGTTCATGGTCTCCACACATACTAAGGATTATTAAGAGTATGATCACTCCCCCGAAGACGGGGGAGTGAAATTGGTCTCTCCGGACACCTTTTCCTAAAAAAGGGAATAAGGTTTTGGAGGGATACTTGGGACTAACGTTTGTAGACGTTTTTCAGCTCCTTTTCCGCCCAGGCGATCACGCTCTTGGTGGAATCGCCCTTCACAGCCTTTGCGTACAGGTCGCCGATAATATACTTGGCCTGTATTTCAGAAGCCTTGCGATCGTATGGACCGGCAAACCCGAAGTTCCGTCCGTATCGTCCCATATCCTTGTAAAGGGTAACGGCCGGATCATCTTTCCACATGGGGATCTCTTCCCACTTTTTTGTGGGTCCATTGACATAGCCGGCATTAACGACCATGTACTCTTCAAATCTTTTATCTTCGGTAATATAGCGAATCCAGTCTTTGGCCGCGTCCTTGTTTTTGGAATACTTAGTGATACTGTTGGTAAAGGTTAAAATGCAGTGAAACCGACCGGCCGGTCCTTTCGGGTTGAGAAAGTGATTGATGTTGTCGGCCAACCCCGGGGGCGCTTTTTCCGGATTCCGGCGGGCCACGAAATAGATGCTGGCGCCGTTAAGTGTCGCACTGATGGTTTCGGCGAAAAATGCCCGGTTGTTGCTGGAGTCGTCCCATGCCAGCCCCCCCGGATCGCAGGCTGCATTCCAGAATTCCCGTAAGAAATCTACTGATTCTGCGGTTTCTTTGCTGTTGATGACGACGTTTTGTTTGTCATCCGTCTCCATGCCGCCGAAGGCCCACAACATGGGATAGGTGAATGTGGGGGCGTCTCCCCATGTGTGTCCCAAGGTTTGCCCCACCGGTGTTCCGTTCTCTTTCAGTTTCTTTCCGATCTTCAGGTAGTCTTCCCATGTATCCGGCGGTTTTATATCCAGATCCTCGAAGATATCCGTCCGGTAGGCATTGGCGTTTCCGACACCGAATCTGGGCACGCCCCTGTAAACCCCGTTGATGTTGGAGGTTCCCTCCAGGGCGGAGTACATCTTGTCCTTAATGAGCTCTTCCACCAGGGCTGTATGATCTTCCAGCCCGCCGGCAAACAGCTGTGGTTGGTTCCACATGAGCTGAAAGATATCGGGACCAGTACCGCTCTCCACGGCAGCCGTAGCCCGGGCGGGGATATCGTTGCCGTTGATGGTTTCAATGGTCACCTTGACGCCGGAAGCCTTTTCGAATTCCGCTGCCATCTTGCGTTCGAGAACGTCGGCCTCTTTAATGAAGTGATTCCACTGCACGGTATGTACGGTATGCTTCTGTGCATAGGCCGGCGGTTTTCCGCCGAATATACCACCTGCAGCGATGGCCACACCCGCTGCACCGGTTGTTTTGATAAAATCACGTCGGGTTAGGTTTTTTTTGAGATTTTTGTTTTGTCGGCGTTGTTTAATTTTTTTCATAATCTGCTCTCCTTTATAATTTTTATTTGCCATTCAGCCATGAATCGACCCGATGAGCATACAGCCGGACTGACTCACCAGGATCACAAACCCCTGTTCAGCGCGATCTCTATGCCGCTTACAGCGTGAGAGGAGCCAAAGGATTTCCGTCCAGTACGGATTTCGACAGAGGCTTTAGGTCCTCTTCCAACTATAGACTAATTGGATTAATTATCGCTGTGTACGAAAGGAATTTGCTTTTGACAACTTACAATATAGCTATTTTGTAATTATAGATACGTGAGTTATGCGTGTCAAGCAAAAATCCAGAAGATTCGTTACAAGAATTTGATTCATTTTAATGACATGGCCCTGGCATGTCAACGGTCTGTCGTGCGCTTGACACTCGATGGCGCATTGGATATAGATTGCCACGAAATTCACGATGGAAAAGAAGCAAGGATCTTTCAGAAAGGGTGCGATGAAAAATCGATTTGATTTAGAGATGTTCAATTATTACGGCTGGGTGATCATAGGCGTATCTTTCCTGGGCTTTATGGTTTTCAGTCTATCCCAGCAGACCGTCACGATTTTTATGAAATCCATTCTGGTGGAATTTAACACATCACGGGGGGCTGCTTTTCTAGGGATCTCAATCGCTTGTGCAGTCGCCGGCCTCTCCGGTACGCTGGCAGGCGCTCTCAGCGATCGGTTTGGGTCCCGCTGGGTGATTTGCATCGGAGGCATTGTTCACGGATTGGCCATCTGCTCAGTAGCGCTTATTCATAATACCTGGCAGTTTTATCTTACTTACGGGATATTGGCGTCGTTCTTTTCCTCTTTTGTGGGGATCATGCCGATTATATCCGTATTGAGCAACTGGTTTAAGAAATATCGCGGTACGGCCATGACCATGGCGTTTGTGGGCATCGGCGCAAGCAAGCTCTTTGCCGGCCCCATCGAACAGGTTATGACTACCTGGGGATGGCGGGGTGTCTTCGTATTCTTGGGCATCGTTTGCACCGTTCTCATCTCGCCATGGGCGGCACTTTTCTTCGTACAAAAACCGGAGGACCGGGGATCGGTGCCGGACGGTTTTCGGTTTCGTTCCAGAGACCGGAACAAGACGGAGGAAGCCTCCTATAGAACAAAGGAGCGTCGTTCTCAGGTGATTGCGACAACCCTTCCCCAGGCGATTCGGACGCACCAATTCTGGATGTTATCCATTGCCCAGTTCATCACTCCCATGGGGGCCCAGGTGGCCTTTTACCATTTTGGCACGCACTTGCAGGATGTGGGGTATACGGCAGGCCAAGTGGCGCATATATGGGGCAACCTCATGCTGACCGCTGCCATTGCAACACCCTGTTTCGGATGGCTATCAGACCGGCTGAGCGGTTTGTCCGCTGAGGGTACTCAGAAAAATGCCGGTAGGTGGCGTCTGTTAGACTGGTCGCCCCAGGTACCCCGTCTGCTCATAATGACGGCCGCCTATGCCCTCACCAGTTTGGGTATTCTTCTGCTTTCTTCTATTCGCGACACAAGCAGCATCGTTTTATTGTGGATGTTTATCATCATCTTCGGGGGTAGTTACACCATTCGCGGCCCCATGTTTTTTGCCATGACGGTGGATCTCTTCGAAGGCGAACAACAGGGCCGGATTTTGGGAGCAACTCAAGTGTTTCAGCGCCTCGGAATGGCATTGGCTCCCTGGTGGGGCGGGTTTATGTTCGACCTATTGGGAAGCTACCATCAGGCATTCTATCTCGGTATCGCCAGTCTCATGACCGCCTGCCTGTGTGCCTGGGCGACAGGGATCCGTACCCGTTCACAAAAAGAGGCCGTGGCCGTGGGGTGAGTAGCACAGAGGGCAGAGGGCGGAGGGCAGATGACGGAGAACAGATGACAGAGGACAGAAGGGGGAGGACAGAGGACAGGGGACAGTGGCGCCAGGCGAAGCCTGGGGCGTTGGGATAGACAGGCCGGCGAGCCTGCTTGAAATTCGCCATAGGAGTCCAGTGGG
>JAHEHB010000385.1 GCA_024644775.1 Deltaproteobacteria bacterium | reverse complement strand
CGATCCGGAGGCTATACGTCAACGGGTTTGATACGCAGAAAAATCATGTCTTCAAGATGTATGCTCCCCGATTAAAAAAGAAAATACTTGCCCGCCAGGTTTTAAAATGCATCCAAACTAAAGAAGGAATTAATGCGAATGGCTAAATATGTTTCCCCAGCAGAGGTCATTGAGGTGATAAAAAAAGGAGAGGAATTCGCACTCATTGACGTTCGCGAGCACGGTGAATATTCAAAGGCCCACATACTTCTATCATGTTGTATGCCTTTGAGTCGGATGGAGCTTAATATCGCCGATCTAATTCCTCGAGTTACAACACCAATCATACTCGTGGATAATGGTCGGTCGGATCCTCTATATTTAGGAGAAAAAGCAGCCGAACGATTGACTGACTTTGGTTATTCGAACCTTTCCATATTAAAAGGCGGCATTGGTGCGTGGCGAACAGCGGGATTTGAGCTTTTCTCAGGGGTTAATGTCCTCAGCAAAGCATTTGGGGAGTTCATAGAAACAACCTATGATACACCGCGAATTACAGCCATGGAACTCAAAACAAAAATGGAGTCAAATGAAAATCTTTTCATTTTTGACGCCCGACCGAAAGAGGAATATCGGCGTATGAGCATACCCGGCGCAATCAATGTGCCGGGAGCCGAGCTGGTCCATCGGTTTTTCGATCTGGTACCGGATACCGAAAGCCAGGTTATCATAAACTGTGCCGGTCGCACGCGGAGTATTATCGGGGCGCAGTCATTGATCAATGCCGGAGTTCCGAATCCTGTTGCTGCGCTGAAAAATGGTACCATGGGATGGCATTTGGCCGGCTTCGATCTTGAGGTTGGTAAGGACAGAAATGCCCCCGATCCCTCAAAAGATAACGTGAATAAGGCGAAAGCGCATGCAGCAAAGTTGGCCCGGCGTTTTGGCGTAAAACGGGTGGGCCGTGACACATTGAAAACCTGGAGAAAAGAATCAGAATATCGAACACTTTATATCCTGGATGTACGTTTGCCGGAAGAGTTTGAACAGGGTCATGTCGTAGGATCTCGAAACGCTCCGGGAGGGCAGCTGGTTCAGGCCACCGACGAATATGTCGTTACGAGAAATGCAAGAGTGGTGCTTGTTGATGACAATGAGATTCGAGCAACGATGACCGCCTCATGGCTCATCCAAATGGGTTGGGTCGATGTGTTTGTGCTTTCAGGAGGAATCCGTAATGAAGCATTGACTCAAGGATTGCATACCCCCACCATTTCGGGTTTTAAAAAGGAAGCGATCATTTCTCCTGTTGGGCTTGAATGGTTTCTTAATTCCGATAAAACTGTCACCGTGATTGATTTCGCCACGAGTCGTCAATATAAGGCGTGTCATATTCCAGGGGCTGTATGGTGCGTACGTAGTAGACTGTCGGTGGACCTTGAGCAAATTTTAAAAACAAAAATGTTTGTTCTGACCTCCCCGGATGGGATTCTTGCTAATTTAGCGGTAAAAGATGTGCGGGGTAACCGGCCGGATATTCCGGTAAAAATAGTGGACGGGGGGACCAACGCTTGGATTCAGGCTGGGTTGCCGACAGAAAACGGAATGGTGCATGCGCTTTCACCCGTAAATGATGTCTGGTACAAGCCGTATGAACACAAAGAGGCGCCTGAAAAAGCCATGATGGATTATCTTGAGTGGGAAATCGCTTTAGTGGAACAAATAAAAAAAGATGACACGATTACATTTCGTACCTATGTTTACTAGATTTATATTCTGTGTCACGCTTTGGTATTGGAGAAGGCCGGATATGACGCATAAGAAACGAGGAAAACATATTGCAGCCACAGAGAGACCCGAGAAAACGGCAGTATCCGCGGAACCGCAGGTTTTAGAACTTGTAATAAAATGCGATGTGGCAGGAACCGTAGAAGCGATTCGCACAAGTCTTCATTACATAAACGTTCCGGGGGTGGAAATAAAGATCATTCAAGAAGGGGTGGGACCGGTTTCAAAATCAGATCTTTTCATGGCGCAAACGGGAAGCAATTTGGTGGTTGGATTCAATGTAGGGGTTGCATCAAAACTCGATAAGCAGATTACTGAATCAGGTGTCGAGGTGCGACTCTATGATGTGATCTACAAACTATCGAGAGATATTGAAAAGATCTGCCAAACTCTAGTAACGCGGGAACCCGAAGAAACCATTATCGGAAACGCAAAGATAGTTGCTATCTTTAAAACCGGTAAAGGTATGATTATTGGTTGTGAGATTACCTACGGAACGATGGCGTTAGGAAAAGATTTTCGAGTCATAACTGCCATGGGACCCGCCTACATCGGAAAGATAGATTCCCTGCAAATTGAAAAAAAAGCGGTTAAGGTAGGTAAAGCCGGCCAACAAGTCGGAATTCATATTCCGAATTGGAATAGAGCTAAAATTGGTGATCTGATCGAGTGCTTTGAAACCCCATCTCCTGTCAACCACTCCAAGTGGCGTCCTCAACCCCGTATTTTTCGTTGAAGTTGGACAATAGATTCAAAAATAACAGGATGCCTGATTTCAGGTGTGCGGATGTGTTTTCTGGAATCGGCGCCTTGGCCTAAGCAGCCTTATTTTCTGAAATGACCTGTTTGTGGGATTTTTCGGTCATCTCAGGTCTACTTCGGCGTGGGTTAACTAAAATCCCACAGTGGGTACATTCAATTTCATCACTCCGTACATATCCCTTGCAAGAAGGGCATTGAGTCGCGAAATTTCCATTATCATTTTTTTTAAAACCAAAGAATTTGAACATTTATGATGCTCCTTGTATGCGGCCGCTTGAAACGATAAAATGCCCCCTCTATAAAAGGTTTCAAAGTTGTCGGAGGCAGTGAAAAAGGTGAAGACGAATAGGCTGTCCATGATTCATCAGAAAACCGGAACTGCCATACGATATCAAAACAATACCAACATCACCAACTTCTCAGCAAGAATCACGCCAAAATGGTAAGCTACGTTAAGTTCTATTGATTTCAAAAGATTGAATCCGGTGCAGATAATAGGTTCGGTATTCTCTGGAGTCAAAATTTCGTCAAGTCTTTGACAGATGAAAGGTGGATTGTATCGTGGTCGGCATGGGCCAGGAAGATTCGTAAGTGCACAAGGGGCTCCATAAAAATTATGTAAAAATCATACCGTCGATTGATTGACAATTCCCATAAGATTTTGGTATTCAGTACAATACAGTAATGGGTCAATGGAATGAATTTGTCCATCAACAATGCGATCCTACGACACAAAAAAGATAGAATCGCAGCGAATTGTTGTTAGCGCGTTGATACGTCCATTTCTATTTGATTGACATCAATGCTGATTTGTAATACCAAACAAATCGAATACGATCCGCGAATTCTGCCCTCAACATCCCCGCCAAAATCTAAAATTCGAAGATTTGGAGGGCATCGGGAATCATCAAGGAAAGGAGCGATACTCATGAAAAAAGGATTTTGGATATTTCTTTTAGTTTTATTCTTGGTCTCATCGGTAGCCTTTCCGGCCTGTGCTCAAAAAATGGGCATCATCACCGGTGGAACGAAAGGCACCTATTATCAGTTTGGCTTAAATCTAAAAAATCTTGTAGAACAACAGGGTATAGACCTTAATGTGATTTCTTCTAAAGGCTCGATTGAAAATATTTATGCCGTTTACAAAAGACCTCACACGCAAATGGGCATCGTTCAATCCGACGTTTTAGCCTTCATTTCACGCGTTCAAACAAATCCTGTTTTAAAAAGAGTGGCGAAGAAAACCAGGCTGGTTTTTCCTTTATATAACGAAGAGGTCCATTTGCTTGGCCGAAAAGATATCTCGAATTTCGATGATTTAACGGATAAAAGAGTGGCCATTGGGAAAGAAGGAAGCGGCACCTACTTAACTGCCAGACTTTTTTTTGAGGTGTCAGATATTCGGCCTAAGGAAATGGTCACGATCGGCACCGGAGACGCTCTCACGGAATTGAAGGCAGGAAGAATCGATGCAATGTTCTATGTTGCCGGCCTTCCAGTAAAACTATTTAGAGAAGATGTAACCGCGGAAGATGGTCTCGCCTTCATTCCGGTTTTGAATAAAAGCATCACCGAGTTCTACCCGAAAGTTGAAATACCGGCAAATACCTACCAATGGCAAACTAAGCCAGTAACAACAGTAGCAGTAAAAGCTGTTCTTGTCGCCTTTAACTTTAGAAGAGCAAATTGCGAGTACGTCGGAAGATTCGCAAAAATTCTTTCAGATAACATTGACTGGCTTGGAGAAAATGGGCATTCGAAATGGAAACAAGTTGATCTTAAGTTTCCACTAAAAGGGTGGGAGCAATACGATTGCGTGAAAAAATATATCGAAAAGCGACCCCCAACCCCGAAAAAGAGTTCTCCTGAGATCAATCCGATTATGGATGCTGTAAAGGATATTCTTGGGTGAAAACTATTTTTCGGTTTTGATAGATGTATTTTGGATTTTTTCCTGTCTTCGATCCAATCAATTATGAATCGAGAACATAGCCGTCAGGCGTGTTCAATAGGAGTCTGGTGACATGTATCGTTACCACTATCATTTCAAATCAAAGCCCTTCCCGTCAGGTCTGGATGATGATTATTACTGGCTGGGGGAAAATTACATACATATACTTGCCGATTTAAAAAACGGTATTTTATCTAGTCAGGGATTGCTATCTCTGACGGGCGATGTGGGTGTTGGAAAGACCACGATGGTAAACGCTCTAACACAATTGCTTGAAGACCGGTGTATCATCGCAATGGTGGGTCATAGCACTCTGGATGAGCTCGACTTTTTTAACAGCGTTGCTGCTGCTTTCAAATTGAATAACGTATTCAAAAACTTCGAAGATTTTGTATTTCATTTTAGACAGTTTCTGAACAATGCTCACGAACAAAATAAAAAAGCCTCACTCATCATCGATGAGTCACACCTACTGAAACCAGGCGTTTTTGAGAAGATACTTTACCTCTCAAGAATGGACCGGCAGAAAACAAAACTACTGAGTGTTTTGTTTGTCGGTCAAAGTGAGTTCGGTGATATTTTATCCCGGGCCCATGGCCAGTTTTTGGCCACAGAGAATATCCACAGTTACAAACTCCATCCCTTATCGAAGGATGAAACAAAAGAATATATTTTGCACCATCTGAGCGTAGCAGGTTCAGAGTGGGAGATTTTTGATTCGAACGCGATTTTTGAGATATATTTGTTATCCGAAGGCTACCCCCGACTTAT
>JAHEHB010000384.1 GCA_024644775.1 Deltaproteobacteria bacterium | reverse complement strand
CAATTTCTGGAGTTTTTGACAACCCTGTGTTATAGCCCTGACAAAATATGGTTTTTACGGTGCAGAGAGAATTGATGTTAAAAAAAATCCCCACATGGTCTGAAAAAGAAACACGGAGCGCTCACTTTGAAGAGCGTATCAATCGTGTGAAAACCGCATATTTCGGTTTCCAGAAGATACCTACCGCAGAAAAAAGCGAACATGTGCGCTCCCATTTCGACCGAGTGGCTCGCAGATACGATTTAATGAATTCGATCCTAAGTCTTGGCATTCACCATCTCTGGAAGCGGAAAGCCATTAGACTGTTGAACCTTGGGGCTGGTGACCGCGTTATTGACATCTGCGGCGGTACCGCCGATCTTTCCATTCTGGCTTCGACCACAGTCGGTGAGACTGGGAAAATCGTCGTCTATGATATTAACCAAGCCATGTTGCAAGCGGGTGTTCAAAAAGTAAGTCAGATATCTGATAGACATCGGATACAATTTGTGCAGGGAGATGCAGAGAGGATATCATTTCCCAATGCTTATTTTGATGGGGCTCTAGTTGGGTTTGGTATTCGGAATGTAACACACCTGGAAACGGGATTTAAAGAGATGTATCGCGTCCTGAAATCAGGAGGAAAATTGATGTGTCTGGAATTCTCCAAACCGACGAATCCATTCTTTTGCCGGTTGTATGATCTTTATTCCTTTTTTTTAATGCCGGTTATAGGACGGATCATTGTGGGCTCCGGCAAACCGTATGCCTGCCTTTCCGAGACAATCAGAATGTTTCTGCTGCCTGAGGAATTATCAGATGTACTGGTACGTATCGGATTTTCGCGAGTTTCCTATCGAAAATTGACAAACGGTATTGCTGCAATCCATATCGGAATCAAACCCTGATCCGAGATTCAAGCTCCCCTCCAAAAACTCCGATGTTTTATACACAGAAAGGGATTCAAAACTTAATGGATTCAAATTTTCAAACGGAACCATCCTTGATTTTAGTTGTGGACGATGATCCGGCAATGCGGTTATTGGCACAAAAAACGTTAGGAAAAGCGGGGTATACGGTAAACGTTGCTGAAAACGGCGAACTGGCGTTGGATGCCGTTTCCAAGGTGCCTCCTGATATTATTCTACTGGATGTGGTAATGCCGAAACTAAACGGCTTTAAGACCTGTACAAGACTCCGCAGCACCCCGAAAGGAAAGAACATTCCTGTACTGATGGCAACCAGCTTAGACGATGTTGAATCGATTCAACGTGCCTATGATGCAGGGGCCACAGATTTTATTACCAAACCGATTAACTGGCTCATACTCGAACACAGAATCCGTTATTTGCTGCGGTCTTCCCATGCGATGGAGAAACTCCGAAAAAGCGAAGAAAAAAACCGGGCATTGTTGCATGCCCTGCCGGATATGATGATTCGGATTCATAAAGACGGATCCGTGTTGGAATACAAAAAATCGAAACCTTTTGATGAGATGATATTCATCGAAGATTCTCCGAAAAAGACGGTGGCGGAAATTTTTCCTGGTGATTTTGCCTATCAGCTTTCTCATCACTTGAACCAGGCAACTGAAACCGGCGAAACCCAGGTGTTCGATCATCGGCTTCAAGTCGATAAACATTCACTGGATGTGGAGAATCGAATAGTGGTGAGCGGTAAAGATGAAGCCCTTGTAATCGTTCGGGATGTCACACTCCGCAAATCTGCAGAGGAAGCATTACGGAAAGCCCACGAAGATCTTGAACGGCGAGTGGAAGAACGAACAGCGGAATTAACAAAAGCGAACCTAAAACTTCATGAAGAAATCCATCAGCGTAAACGAGTGGAAGGGGATCTCAGAAAGGCTTACAGAGAGCTTAAGAGCACTCAATCCCAACTCGTTCAATCTGCAAAACTGGCTTCCATTGGTGAGTTAGCTGCCGGTATTGTCCATGAATTGAATCAGCCGTTGATGGTCATCCGAGGATATGCACAGAAACTATTGGCAAACACCGGGCCTGGCAGAGAACATACCACATCATTGAAGAGAATCGAAAAAAACACTGCTCGAATGACAAATATAATCAATCACCTACGGGCCTTTTCCCGCCAATCATTGTCTGATTTCGAACCGACCCAGGTAAACAAAGTTGTCGAAGATGTATTCCTAATGATCGGACAACAGCTTCGTCTTCGAAACATTGAAACCGTAAAGAGACTATCTTCCCATCTACCACTGGTCAAGGGAGACGCCAATAAACTTGAACAGGTATTATTAAACCTTATCACGAATGCCAGGGATGCCATCGAAACAAAAATTGCAACGGGGCAATCAACGAACAAAACGGAGGCGAATGCCTACTTACAGCCACTTGCAGGGAAATTGGAGATTATCACGCGATGTACGGATGGCCGTGGCGACTGGGTTGAAATTCTAATAAAGGATACCGGCTGCGGAATTCCCTCTGAAATGGTCGATAAAATATTCGATCCCTTCTTCACTACCAAAGAGGTCGGAAAAGGAACGGGGCTTGGGCTTTCCATCAGCTATGGAATCATTAAAGAACACCACGCCGACATCGAGGTGATGGAGACCGGACCCCGGGGAACCATCTTCGGAATCCGAATTCCGGCGTGTTCAGATATAGGTTGAGCGGTTCAGGGTTCAACGTTCCAGGTTGAAAAAACCCCAACAACCCTATTGTTCCGTTTCGGTGGGAAACGTCAGCGATGCCCCGAACCACCCGTTGATGGTCACCAATGGTGTCAAGGACAGGATGAGTAGAAAATAGATAACACTACCGATACTTATTTCATCTAAAATATTCGGGTTCATAACCCGCCAGGCAAAGGAAACAATAGCGACAATCAACAAAACGATCGCAACCCGGCTCTTGATAGAAACAGCGTGCATCGACTGGGAAAGATAGTTCATCCACCAGGTATAAAATCCGGTAATTGTGGCAACGATAGTAAACAAAATCCCTGCTGTTAAGCAATGTAACGCAGTAGTTTCAAAGGACTTTATCCCCGTAATCAGGTAAAGGATGTTAAACAGAGTTGTCGAAAACATAAATACAATTGGAAAGTGGACGGTCATTGGGTGAGGATGGCGACGAAGCATGGGGTACCGTTTGATAAGCTTCGATAAAATCGCCGGCATCTTCGGCTCGATCACGTATGCCTTTGCCAACAGCCCCACCTGAGGTAATCGGTCCAGAACATCCGGTTCATGAGGAGCGGCTTGAAGGTCGGTGGTAAGATCCTTTCCGGCCTGGTGGCGTTTCATGTGAAGACCTAATCTCCACAGTTTGCTGTCGCTAACGTCATAGACTTTTCCCTGATACGCAATGTAAGCGGGTTTTCCGTTTTTGCCGTTATACTCTAAAAGCTCTTGTAGCGTAAACTCTTTCATCTGCATACTCCTGCTAGGTGAACAATAGTTTCATCAGTACCAAAATAAATAGCGCCAGAGGATAGTAACTCGCCTTATTGAACAAGGCCATGGCATGGCGGCGATCCTTTGTTTTGTAAAGCTGTGTTGCCGGAATAACGAGCAGAAAAAGCCCGATTACGCCGGAAAAAAATACAAATGGAATCTCAAATGCAGTTTGAGAATAGTAAAAAGTAAAAATATTGAATATTACCGTGAGGAAGAGAGAGAAAAGAATGATGTTTGTAGAAGTTATCGGCCCAAACCGAACCGGAATGGTTTGGGTTTCCAATCGTTGATCTTCTTCTATATCGGCCCAGTCGTGGGGAATGTTCTGACCACCGACCTCCCAGAAAAACAACCATAGAAACAAAATAACCACGAAAACGGCAGAGGGTTCCGGATCAACCGCAAAAACAGCCGCAATAGCGCCGGTGGTCTTCACACCGCCGCTGACGAACGTTCGAAGATAGCTAATCTTGAGTAAAAGGCAGTAACCCGTCTCCAGTAAGCAGCCACCAAGAAATATAACAACACACACCGGATTCAGTAGATAGGCACCCAAAAGTGCTATCAAAGCCCATGATATCATCCAGTAAAAACCGGATTTGTAGCTCAACAATCCATGAGCGATAGGGTGGCGAACCAGCACATCGTCCAAATAATTATCGGATGCACGCAATCTGCCAAACTGAACTCTCTCTTTATCGACGCGATAATCCACCAAATCGTTTAGCGCATAGACTGATGTGTAGCCCGCAAATACAGTCATCAAACCCAATATCGCCACTGCCCACGATGGGAAAGCACCCAACCACAGCAATGCCCCCAAGGCGGGTGTGGCCATATCGAGCAACCCATGGGGCGTCCGAGACAGGGCAAAAAAGAGTTTGACTCGGGCCATGCCTGATGGTTGGAGAATGATTGACGTTTCGTTCAAGAAAAAGGCCTATTCACTATTGTCCAATATTTCATTCAGTAGATCTGCCGGCAACACATTTTCTTCAAGGGCCACTTCACGGATGGTTTTCCCTGTTTTATAGGCGGTTTTTGCAATGGCGGCGGCTTTGTCATAGCCGATATGCGGCACCAATCCGGTTGCCATCGCCAAACTTTTTTCAATGTTTGCGGCGCAGGTCTCGCGATTGGCGGAAATACCACGAATGCACTTTTCGGAAAAAACGTTCGTAACCGATGCGAGCAACCGGATCGATTCTAGTAGATTGTATGCAATAACCGGCAACATGACGTTTAGTTCAAAATTGCCCGCTTGGCAGCCAAACATAATGGTCGTATCGTTTCCGAAAACTTGAGCAGCCACCTGGATGACCGACTCGGGTATCACCGGATTCACTTTTCCCGGCATGATGGAAGAGCCGGGTTGTAACGAAGGAAGGTTGATTTCTCCAAGCCCGCATCTCGGACCCGAGGAAAGCCACCGGATGTCATTTGATATTTTTACGAGACTCACGGCAATTGTCTTAAGGGCGCCACTGGCTTCCATGGCCGCATCCTGTGCAGCCTGTGCTTCGAAATGATTTTCAGCTTCTTTAAAGGCTATTTTCGTGTGCTTTGAAATCAGTGCAATAACCCTGGCGGCAAATTGAGGGGGAGCATTCAAGCCGCTTCCCACGGCTGTTCCCCCCAGCGCGAGTTCCGACAACCGATCTTCAACCGACATAATACGCTGTATGCCCAACACAACTTGCCGGGCGTATCCTGAAAACTCCTGGCCGAGACGCATGGGAACCGCATCCTGAAGGTGGGTTCGTCCGATCTTTTTCACCGGATGAAATTCTGCTGCCTTGTTTGAAAGTTCCTTGTGGAGCAAACGAAGCGAAG
>JAHEHB010000068.1 GCA_024644775.1 Deltaproteobacteria bacterium | reverse complement strand
CCAAGAATCGTAGCGGTTAAAAGGAGTGGCGAATGCTTAAGCTGGGTGTAAGCCGTTCGAGCCACCATTTGCCAGACGCCACGGACTCCCTGATAGTGACGTAACGAAACAATCTCCTCCACCAGACCCAGCCAGATCCTGTCATGATTTTCGCCGGAATGGTCCTTGATACCCTTGACCCGTTTGGCCAGTGTCACATCATCGATGAGCGCAGAGGAAAGTGTTTTTAAGCCACCGATGTTTTCCACCACGTTTCTGCGTAATACCACACATCCCCCGGCGGCGGCCGCCGTCTTTCTGCCGGGATCGTTGACCCAGCGAAAGGGATACAGTTTGGCAAAGAAAAAAACAAATGCTGGAATTAACAGCTGTTCCCACCGGTTGGCAACCTTTAATTTGACCATCGCCGATACCAGAGCGAATCTTTCTTGCACCGCTTTTTGAACGAGCGATTGAAGGCTTTTGGCCGTATGAAGGATGTCGGCATCCGTAAATAGCAAAAACGTGGGCCGCTTCTTCCGTGCCGCCAGAATACCTTGCTGAAGTGCCCAGAGTTTGCCCGTCCAGCCATTCGGAAGCGGGCGCCCGGAAACAACGGTCAACCGATGGTTCACTCCCATGTCGGCTGCAATTTGTCGGGCCATTTTTGCTGTGTCATCGGTGCTACAGTCATCGACTAAGAAAATGTGAAACTGCCCGGTGTAATGTTGTCGAAGTAAAGACGGGAGTGTCTTTTCAAGCAATTTTCTTTCGTTTCGCGCAGGGACCACTACACACACCGGTGGTAAGTTACCGGGTGCCGTATTTTTCTGAGCAGAAATATGGAGTCGCTGATCGGTTTTCCAGAAAAACCCTCTGCCTACAATCAAATAGAGCCAGATCAGAACGGAGACG
The DNA here is from genome assembly GCA_024644775.1 of Deltaproteobacteria bacterium. Next base: position 16,043 of record JAHEHB010000068.1, on the reverse strand, counting down.
CCGCTCAGAATGCATCCGATAATCAGTATGGTATCCATAGCTCCATTAGATCTTGAAACATACTTCTTTTTGTGATTTGAGTGTTTGCTCGGTTTTATTTAGCATACGAGCAAGTGACTAAAGTTTCAAGCGACTAAAGTGATTCCTGCAGGGCGGGAGTGAGAATTTCTAAGGGCGTGGTTTAATTCGATCATCGCAGGGAAAGGAAACCTAAGGAATATGTCCACTAAAAAATTGCTGATCGTCGGTGGCGTTGCCGGCGGCGCTTCGTGTGTTGCACGGGCACGTAGACTCTCAGAAGATGCTGAAATAATTATGTTTGAGCGCGGCTCGTATGTATCGTTTGCCAATTGCGGGCTTCCGTATCATGTGGGAAATGTGATCACCAAAGAAGATGATCTACTGGTTGCCTCTCCGGATCTTTTTCGAGATCGGTTTAACATCGATGTCAGAATCCATCACAATGTCCGTCGTATTTTACCGGAAATAAAAACCGTTGAAGTTGAAAATCTAGAGACCGGTCACGTGTACCGGGAAACCTACGATGCGCTGGTTCTCTCCCCGGGTTCCGTACCCCTGAGACCCAATCTGCCGGGAATTGAGCTCCCCGGGATTTTCACGCTGTGGACGATTCCGGATACCCGAGAAATTCTGCGCTTTATCGGCAGGAACGCGCCCAAGCGAGCCGTAGTGGTGGGTGGCGGGTTTATCGGTTTGGAGATGGCGGAAAACTTAAAACATCGGGGGATTCATGTGACCATTGTTGAAATGCAAGCGCACGTCATGCCGGCGTTGGACCCTGAAATGGGTATTATCGTCAATGAGCATGTGAAGGCGCAGGGACTTTCTCTCTGTTTGGGCAGTCCGGTATCTGGATTTAAGAATGACACCGATGGGTCTCTTGTTGTGATGCTAACGTCCGGACAAGAGATTGCAGCAGATATCGCGATCCTTTCCATAGGCATTCGTCCCAGGATTGAGCTCGCAGCATCTGCCGGCCTCCGGATTGGCGAGCGCGGCGGCATCTGGGTCGATGATCAGATGCGCACCAGCGATAAGCATATATGGGCCGTAGGAGACGCCGTGGAAGTAAAAGACTTTATTTCGGGTTTTCAAACCATGGTTCCGCTGGCGGGACCCGCCAGTCGTCAAGGCCGCATCGCTGCAGATGTTATTTTGGGAAATGCGGAAAATCAACCGCGATTCAGGGGGGTGCAGGCAACCGCCGTTTGTGGAGTGCTCGATCTAACCGTCGCTTCCACCGGTAAGACCGAACGGCAATTAAATCGGTTGGCCGATTCCAATGAAATCGAACCCTTTGAAAAGATTTATCTTCATCCCTATGATCATGCCGGTTATTATCCGAACGCAAAGGCCATCAGCATGAAACTGATATTCAGCAAAAAAGACGGACGAATACTCGGTGCACAGGCCGTGGGGATCGGGGGAGTCGAAAAACGTATCGATGTCATTGCCATGGCAATTCAGAAAGAGGGAACCGTTTTTGATCTTGAGGAGGCCGAACTCTGCTACGCACCCCAGTACGGTTCTGCCAAAGATCCGGTTAATTTGGCGGGGATGGTTGCAGCAAATGTTTTACGTGGCTATTCGGAGGTGGGGCACTGGGAGAGCCTTGACGGATCCGGCGCGTTTATTTTGGATGTTCGGGATCCGAATGAATATAAAAAAGAGCATGTAAAAAATGCCGTAAATATTCCCTTGAACAGCCTGAGAAATCGAATGGCGGAGCTTCCCCGGGACCGGGAAATTTGGACCCATTGTTTGGTCGGTGTACGGTCGTATATCGCCAGCCGAATCCTCCGCCAAAATGGATTTAAAGTAAAAAACCTTTCCGGGGGAATCAGACTGTATCCCTATGTAAAGCGTTCTCATCCGACATACGTCTTGCATGACTTGTGTCGTTAATATTAACGTTTTCTTTCCCTGAGCACAGGCTCTGTACCCGAGAAAAGGCGCCTGATGTTATCTTTGTGGCGAAAAAATATCAGTATTGCGGTAATAACAGCAATGAGCGCCGGTTCCATGGACCGGGTGTTTATCCAAATCGCAGCGGGCAGCAACGCAGCCGCAGAAAGAGAGCCTATGGATACCCGATTTGAAAAATAAACCACACCCACAAAGACAAAAATTGCTGCGATACAAGCCATCGGCGACAGAATCAGAAAACATCCGGCAGCTGTGGAAACACCCTTTCCACCGCCTCTAAGTTTTGTGTAGATGGGAAAAAGGTGCCCCAGCACGGCGGATAGTGCCACAAGAGACGGATATAATTCATTGTCCATACCTTTCGAGGACGTTATGGCAACGGCAATCCAAACCGGAACCGCTCCCTTTGTCAGATCGCCCATTAAAGTCCCTATAGCCAGCCATGAGCCTGCGACCCGTCTGACGTTGGTGGCACCGATATTTCCACTTCCTTTTTGTCGGATATCGCCATAACCGAAGTGTTGGGTAAGAAAAAGCCCCCAAGGGATCGATCCGAGCATATAGGCAAAGAATAAGAACCCTAACATTATCAAATGATTAAATGATATCATCTTTCACGTTCCTGTGTATCATATGCGGCAATGTTGTAACAGTTTACAGCAGCGAAATCATTCGATCAATAGCATGGTTTTTTCCTTTAGACACGTAACTACACGGATTTGCTTACATTCGATGATTAAAACGCGTTTCACAAGACAATACGTTAAGAAATTTACAAAGGAGATATCAATGGAACCGATTAACCTGCCGATCACAGACGTTTTAGATCTTCACCTCTTTCAGCCCAAGGAGGTCCCAAATCTTCTTGACGACTACTTTTCTGCATGTGTCGATACGGGCATTTTCTCTGTACGTATCATTCACGGGAAAGGGCATGGTATCTTAAAAAAACGGGTCCGTTCGATTTTGAAAGTTCATCCGTTGGTAAAAACTTTTAAAGATGCGCCCCCTGAAGCCGGTGGTTGGGGAGCTACCCTTGTGGAACTGCACCTGAAGATTTCACAGAGCTGAATCACAACGGGTACTTTTCTCTTCACGCGCAAAACATAAATATCTCTTTATAATTAAAGAAAAAACTAAAGAAAAAAATTGTATTTCCGATGGTTTCTTTGAGGTGAATCGTTTTGGATTTTTTTCACCGTAAAAAAATTTCAGGAGAGATACAATGACTCGCCGACAGGGTATTAGACGGAATTGGTTTAAACGCTTAAACACACCCAATCATCGGTTGATTGCAATTAGTATGGTGCTTTTTTTGATAATAGTTCCAAACAGTTGGGCTGCACAATCATCTTTATTTCTACGATTGAAGATAAAAGTATTAATAGCGGCGGCAATATCCTGGCGAAATGGAAGCATACCATTTCCGATACTTCAGACACCGAATTGAAATTCTACTATGACCGGGAGCAACGGGATACATTTTACGTAAACACCGTTGATCTCGACTTCCAACAGCGGTTTACGGGGTTTGAGCGGCATGAAATCATTTGGGGGCTGGGCTACCGGTATATTAATGAAACGTCTTAAAATTCATATTATCCTATTGCTTTTAGTTTCGGTGTTTTTTGGCCGGATTACGTGTGCGGAAACATCATCGTCTAAGGAGTATTTCGTTAAATCGGCGTTTTTATATAATTTCGCAAAATTTGTTCAGTGGCCGGCCGAATCTTTTTCTGATGATCAATCCCCCATTTTATTATGTATACTTGGAAACAATCCTTTTGGGTCTGCTCTCGAATCTATAGACGGAAAGACCGTCGGCAAGCGGAATATAGTTGTCAAGTACTTCGAGGCGATGGAAGATATAGACCAATGCCATGTGCTGTTTATCAGCAAATCTGAAAAAAAGACACTATCAGAGATCTTACCTGATGTTACTAACCACCATGTGTTAACGGTGAGTGATATCAAAAACTTTGCGCAAAACGGCGGCATCATCGGCATGTTTAATACAGGTAAGAAGATTCACTTTGAAATAAATGTAAATACGGCAAAACGAAGTGGTTTAAAGATCAGCTCAAAATTACTCAAGTTGGCAAAAATCGTAGACCGATGAAACACTGACTAGGGCCGTCTATGAAGATTTTTCGTGACATTACAATCCGGCGTAAACTGATAGCGATCATCATGGCGACATCGGCAATCGTTTTACTGATATCATCGGTAACGTTTGTTATCACCGAGCTTGTTTCCTTTAAACGTGCGATGGTGGAAGATCTCACGATATTGGCTGATGTTATCGGAACAAATAGTACGGCCGCACTGGCATTCAACGATAAGGCGGCAGCCAGAGAAACCCTATCGGCACTGAAAGCCGAACCCCATATTATTTTGAGTTATATTTTGAACGCGGATGGTGAGATATTCGGCACTTATCGCAATGAAAAAGCAAACGGGCCGGTTGCATTGAGAATCTCGCAAAAGGATTCTATTTTTGGGAAGCCAACGGAAATAAGCGATGAACATCATTTCCGTGAGAGATACTTAGATTTGCAAAAAAGAATCTCCCTTGACGGTGAAACCATCGGCATAGTCTTCATACGGTCTGATTTGGAAGAGCTATATGGTAGACTTCGATTGTATGCAGGTGTTGGAGCCGTTGTGATGGTTGTTGCCATTTTTGTGGCCTATTTGCTTTCTTCAGTATTCCAGCGTGTGATTTCAGAGCCGGTCCTCCATCTCGTGCAGACGATGAAAGTTATTTCAAGGGAGAAAATATATTCCATCCGAGCCGATAAACAAAACAGAGACGAACTGGGCACACTGGTTGATGGATTCAACGACATGTTGAAAGAAATCGAGCTGCGTGATCAGGAATTGGAACGACATCGGGGCAGCCTCGAGGATCAGGTGACACTGCGTACATCAGAACTTTCAGACGCGAATCTTAAACTGGAGCAGGCTGTAAATGAACTGAAAACAGCCAAAGAGACCGCTGAAGCTGCCAACGAGGCAAAATCACAGTTTCTGGCGAATATGAGTCATGAGCTGAGAACGCCATTGAATCACATCATTGGATTTACCGAGATTATCGTGGATAATTATCATGGAGAGTTGAATGAAACTCAAAAGGAGTTTTTAAACGATGTGTTGAATAGCAGCAAGCATCTGCTCTCCCTGATCAATGACATTCTGGATTTATCCAAGGTCGAGTCTGGAAAGCTCGAGCTTTTTCCAACCGAATTTGATCTAAAAGATCTTTTGGAAAGAAGCTTGTCCATGATCAAAGAAAAATCCATGAAACATGGCATAAAATTGTCTACCAATGTCAATGGCATTCCTTCCTCCATCGTTGCCGATGAGCGCAAGCTTAAACAAATCGTGTATAATCTTCTTTCCAATGCCGTTAAATTTACACCGGATGGAGGCCTTATTGAGGTAACGGCCGAGTCGGTACATAAATCAGATTACAAGGCACAAAAAGCGTTCGTTCCTAAATTGGAAGATGCTGATACGGACAAAAACGAATTCGTAAGGATTTCTGTAAAAGATACCGGGATCGGTATCAAACCGGAGAGTCTTCAACGTATTTTCGATCCTTTTGAGCAGGTGGAAAATTCAATGAGTCGACGATTCAAAGGGACTGGTTTGGGTTTATCTCTAACCAAACGGCTTGTCGAGCTTCACAGTGGAAAAATCTGGGCAGAAAGTGATGGTGACGGCAAAGGCTCTACGTTTCGGTTCATCATTCCCGTCTAAGTTTCAGTAAGATCTAAAATCAAGGATTACTCAGCATATCACTATCGCGCCATTTTTCTGTACATACAGAAAGACGTAGTAATTCAAGTTCCTCAAACATCACCCTTCGTTTTTCTTGAATTTTGATGGTTAATGCATTACTCTCTGAAAATACGAGCTAATGTGAAATTTACTTTTTACTAAGGTGTTTATAGCGAATACCGTTGGACAAGATGACTGGAGGGGTATTGGTTTCTGAATTTGATAATGAACGATTTTATTTAGATCGTTTGGGCCAGTTATATGATAAATCCCTGATTTCTATTGTCGCAAACTGTTTAAATTCAGTAATTCTCTGTTATGTATTAAAAAATATCATTCAAATGCCCCTGTTGGTAGCCTGGCTTCTGGCGGTACAGGTTTTATCCCTTTTTCGAGGCTTTCTTGTTTATAAATACAAGCACGCTAGGGTATCTTTTTCTAATTCCAGAACATGGTATCTACTTGTTCTAACCGGAATCGGTCTTTCCGGAATCCTGTGGGGAGTTACCGGTATTGCTCTTTTTCCAAAAGATTCAATACCCCACCAGGTGTTTGTCGCCTTTCTTTTGGGGGGTATGATCGCAGGATCTGTTGGTATCCATTCAGTGGTATTAACGGCCTTTTTGATCTTTAGTGTACCCACCGCAGCTCCGATCATCATTCGACTCTTGGTTATTGGCGATGATATCCACTTTTTAATGGGCGTATTGAGCTTCATTTTTTGGATCCTGATGCTTTTTACCGCAAGACGATTCAATGTTGCCATTAATACGAGCTTGAACCTGAAGTTTCAAAACACAGACCTCATCCAGGAGTTAAAAACCGAAATCAAGGAACGAAAAAGAATCGAAAATGAACTACTGGAGAACCAGGAACATATTGAATCCATAGTGAAAGCACGGACGACAGAGTTGAAACGCGTTAACGAAAAACTGAACAAGAAATTTGCAGATCACAGGCGATCTGAAAAGGCGTTGCAGAAGTCGGAAGAAAAATATCGAAATCTTGTGGAAAACATTAATGACATCATCTATACGACAAATCAAAACGGGATTGTGAATTATATTAGCCCCAAGGTGGAATCATTATTCGGTTATCGGCCGGAGGAGATCATTGGACGACATTATTCTGATTTCATGTATCAGGAGGATATTCCGCGCAGCAATGAGCAATTTCGAGAAAGACTATCCGGTCGTATCGAGCCTGGTGAGTATCGGGTATTGAATAAATCCGGTGATATTCGATGGGTTCGTTCATCGAGCCTTCCGATTACGGAAGGAGATCGGATCGTTGGACTTCGCGGCGTGCTTACAGACATCACTAAATCCCGACAACTTGAAGTTAGGCTTCAACAAGCTCATAAAATGGAGGCCATTGGAACACTGGCCGGAGGCATCGCCCATGACTTTAACAATGTGCTTGGAATTATTATGGGTAATACAGAATTGGCCATGGGTGATGCCCCAGAACGGAATCCTGCTCACGATCATTTAAAAGAAATTAAAACCGCCATCATAAGGGCAAAGGAAATTGTAAGACAGCTTCTTCGGGTGAGTCGAAAAACAGAAACCAATCGTATACCCATAAACAGTATCCATGTCATCAAGGAGTCTTTAAAATTTCTTCGAGCCACCCTCCCGAAGACCATTGCGATACGTCAGACTTTTCCAGCTAAGTGCGACACTGTTTTAGCAGATCCCACACAGATTCATCAGGTAATGATAAACCTCGGAACTAACGCCGCCCATGCCATGCAGGAAAAAGGCGGCGTCTTAGAGGTAAGTCTGAGTAATATGAATCTATATCAGAGCGCTGTTGAGAAAACTCATGGATTGTCGCCGGGGAATTACGTTCGGCTATCGGTGAGGGATACGGGTCATGGAATCGATCCAAAGAATCAGGGTCGTATTTTTGATCCCTACTTCACGACAAAGGGCTTTGGTGAAGGGTCGGGAATGGGACTCGCTGTTGTTCACGGAATCGTAAAAAGCTGCAAAGGAGAGATAACGGTTGAAAGTGACGTTGGAAAAGGAACCACGTTCAATATTTATTTCCCGGTAACTGAAGAGCCGGTGTTTGTGGAACCGAAGCGATCTGAAATGATACCCAAAGGAAGTGAGAAAATCATGCTGGTAGATGACGAAGCGTCCATTGCAGCCATCGGAAAAGAGATGTTGAGCCGACTAGGGTATCAGGTAAAAGCGGGAACAGATCCTCTTCAAGCACTGGAGGCGGTTAAAGCCGACCCGAAACAGTTTGATCTTATCGTCCTCGATATGACCATGCCCCAAATGACAGGCGATCAATTAGCAAAAGAGATTCTGAAGATTCGATCGGATATGCCAATGATTCTGTGCACCGGTTACAGTGAGAAAATGGATGAGAAAAGAGCCGAAGCCTTAGGGTTAAAAGCATTTGTCATGAAGCCGATAACGTTGATTGAAATTGCAACAACTATTCGGAAAGTACTCGACAGCAGAGAACAAATCCCAGACCGATTATCCTAGTCATAAAATCGTAAGCCTACCCACCGCTGTTAATGCCGTATAGACGCATTGTACCATTATTGTGTAGGAAAATCCCTATATAGTAACAAAATATAGAATCACCGGGTAGTTACACCGGATAATCGTTGTTCTACATATTCCGGTTATGCAGGGAATAACCTCCACTTTGTGGATTCACGCACAAAGTATCAATCATAAATTTATAAAAAAATATAGTAATTAAAGATAGTTGTGACCGTAAAACGCATTTTGGTATGGGGTTTGCTAAGTAGTACTTTACGCTGACGACGAATTGATAACCGAACGGTATTTTAAATAAGAAAGGAGGTGGTGCGAGAAATAGGAGTTTACTACGATTCGACGCAGGAAAACAATGAAAATAAAACAATGAGTTACTAATTTACGGAGGTAGAAATGAGAACTAAAGTCATAAGTGCATTGGTTTGTGTGTTGTTTGTATCTTCTTTTATCGCAGTCGTCGGAGCTACAGCTCAAGATACTCAGAAAATGACGGGCACTGTAATGTCCGTCAAAGCCGACACTGGTGAGGTGATGGTGCAGGACGACGCGGGCCAAACGAAATCGCTGACCGCCGGTCCGGAAATCGACCTGAAGAGCCTGAAAGAAGGGGATAAGATCGTTGTGGAAAGTGACGCCAACGGTATGATTAAATCCCTTGAGATTTCCAAATAATATAAGTAACTATCAAAAAAAAAGAAGAGAGGCACCCGGATACCTCGGTGTGCCTCTCACCCAATGCTAAATCTAGGGTAAGAAATTTTTAAATCGTAAACAATACAGGATTTTTAGGAGGTGCTCCATGAAAACAGTGATTGTATTAATAGGAAGTCTGGCTTTATTGTTTTTTTTGGCTTGTGAACAACCAGGAAAAAGCGACCAGGCGCCTAAAGGCGAGGCGGGAGTTTCGGACAAAGCGGCACAAACGGTTCAGGAGGCAGCAAAGCCCGCAGCGGAAGCTGTGAAACAGGGCACGGAAACAGCGGCCGGAGCTGTTAAAGAAAAGACCCAGTAAAACCGCGAAACCTGCCGATCGTCAGGCCTCATGCCGAAAACAATCGGATGTGGAGGGATATAAGAAGTGTTCGTTTCCGGTTGACATATACGGCTGTATGGCTAAGTTTTTGCTGTGATTCCGACAGACAAATTAGCCATTTGGGGTGGGTGTGAGGGTTTCAAAAAACGTGAGTTAACGATTTTTCCACAGAGGCGTCTTTTTTTCTAAAAAGGCCTTTATCCCGATTTGTGCGTCCTCGGCTCCCAGGTTCAAAGCGATGGTATGCGTTGCAACGTGCATCGCTTTTTGATCTGTTTGATCCACCTGAGCATAGAATCCCTGCTTTCCAATGGCAATTACATAACGGCTGGATTCGAGAATCTGTCTTGCCACCGCGAGGGTTTCGTTTTCTAAATCTTCCAAAGGAACCACCTTGTTAATCAGTCCCAGCACTTTTGCTTCCTGAGCGGGAACATAGCGCCCGGTAAGCAGCATTTCCATGGCCGCTTTTCTGCCGATGGCTCGGGTAAGTGCCACCATGGGGGTTGTGCAAAACAGACCGATCTTAACCCCTGGTGTGGCAAACTTCGCCCCGGTTTCTGCCACTGCCAAATCACACCATGCCACCAGCTGGCAACCGGCAGCCGTCGCAATCCCCTGAACCTGGGCAATCACGGGCTGAGGTATTTGGTGAATAAGTTCCATCATCCGGCTGCACTGCTCGAAAATAGATTTATATTCTTTTACGCCACCATCAACCATTTCCGCTAAGTAGTGTCCGGCGCAGAAATGCTTTCCTTCGGCATTGATGATAAGGACTTTGATGGATTCATCAGAAGTGAGCCGCGTGAGTACTTCAGTCATTTCGTGAATCATTTTTTTTGAAAGTGCATTCACTTTTTCAGGGTTATTCAACGTCAGAAACGCGAGTTCACCGTCGGTTTCGAATCGAATCTTTTCATATGACATGATAAACCTCCAAAGACAGTATCACTTTGATATAATCCCCCGGGATGTTTCCCCGTCGATTTTAATTGTAAGCGGTCTTTTAAGTCTAACAAGTCGAATCGAGTCGGATATCGTTTCAGCCGGGAGAGATTTTAGCCAACTAAAATCAATAAAATCTTTCCGATTTTGCGAGATGGTTAGATAACTGATTCCCATGGATATAATATTGTGAAAAAAATGCGTCCCTTGAGATGGATCCACTCGAAAGTTTTTGGCAGCCGTTTCAATAATGACCCCCACACCTGAGATATCTCTCCATTTTACGGGAATACCGAGCCATCGGTCTGCAGATCCCCACCGACCAGGACCAATTAAAAGGTATTTATGCTGCCGGTTAATGAGCCGGCTGTTGACCTTGCCGATTTCTCCGGCGAGTTGTAAGGTATGGGCGGGGTTGAAAATATCAGGATCGACATAAACAATATCGGCAATATCCGTCACGATTCCATTTCCCAGGGCATTACTTGAAAAACATACCGCTTGATCGATTTCTTCTCCGCGAATATCATTGGTAACCTCGATTCCTGCTTCTTGATGACAGGCAGCCATGGGACGGATCTGAAGAATGCTGAATTCGGCTTTTGGATCGCGGTCTTTATCCGGCAGATTCAGAGAAAATTCCATCTCCACAGGACACCCCATCCCTTTTCTTCCCATATCCAACAGCTCCGAAAGGATTTTCGGGACCGGCAATGAATGGTATTTTAGGATACTGGCAAATGTTAGCACATGATGGCCATGATCTATAAATGTATCGCGGATCCGTTGATCCTCCGGAAAATACGTACTTGATAGATGCTGAATCGGGGAGTGATTCCTAGCATCATCAATGTTAAGTTTTCTCAACGTTGCAGCTCCTTCAGGATCCAAATTTTCCGATACATTCCTCAATGTAAGGACATAGAATGTGCGTTGAGAATTTTCCAAAATATCATTTACGTTGGAAAATTGCGGTAGAAACTGAGGATATTTTGGAGAAAACCTCAGTGCGGTGCCGTCTTCGACGACCATTTTACCGAGTCCCAGTGCGATATGAGCAATGCCTTCGTTCGGTTTCATATAAGATACGGGATAATAGTTGTAAGATTGCGCCACACCGGAGAGTGCCGGATAAAAGTATTCTCCGTACTGTTTTCCCGTTAATTGTTGAACGATAACCGCCATCTTTTCCTCTTCCGTTCGAAGACCGGTTCTTCTTGCAAACAATCGAGGCGTTTCCAAATAGGTAGATGCGTAGACCAACTTTACGGCTTGGACGAGTTGTTTCAACCTGAAAACCGGATCGGGATCGTTATTCGGTAGCATATATGTGTTATAGATTCCCGCGCACGGATAGTACTGCGCGTCTTCAAACAAACTAGAGGATCTCACTGCGAGAGGATAGGTAACTTCTTCCAGAAACGATTCAAGGCTGCGCTCCAGCCAGTCCGGAAAATGAGCGATCAAAAAATCTTCCACAATTTGACGATCGCTGCTGTCACCGGTGGCATATCGTTTTAACGCGTTGTCATTGACAAAGGCATCAAAACCATCGGTGGATATGACCAGCATCTTCGGAACGTGTATCGTTATTTTCGGAAACTTTTCCTTAAGTTCTATATGCTGGCTCAGCAGATTCCACATAAAAGCCAGTCCTCTTGCCTTTCCACCGAGTGAGCCTTTCCCGATTTTTACAATATCGATATCCGGATCAAATTCATTCGGTACGAAATCGACGACAATCCCTCTTTGACGCTCCTTCCGTCTCTTTCGGATATAATCCACCAGGTACTCTTTTGCGGCTTGAATGCTAGAAAAATCGGTTACTTTTACCGGCCGCAGCTTAGAGGCAGCTGGTATTTCAGATCTTGCCATCAGCCAGGTAGAAAAATCGTTCCGTCTTGCGTGGTACAGGATCGCATCATTCGGTATCGATGGCAGAACCTTTTCCATGGACCGTAGGTTCGCGGCACGACCGACTTTTCTGCCGTTAGGCAATTGAAAGATAAATTCCCCGAATCCAAGATTCTGGACAAAGAAAGAACGGATGTCCGTGTGAAGGGAAGGGGAGTTTTTGTCGAGAAATACCGCAGGTATCGTTGCCGCTTTTTCGCGATTTGTCCCCTCAGAGCTACACACAAGAAGCGGTAAGTGGGGCGATTTTTGTTTTATCAGCTTAAGTAGAGAAAAACCTGCCTCGTTATCGGTTTCGCCGTTTTGCATAAAGCGGACATCGGACAGTACACAGAGCATATAAGGCTCAAATTGTTCGTATAACGCCAATGCTTCCTCAAATGTTTCCGCGATGAGGATTTTTGGGCGCGCACGCATCCGAAGGTAACGGTGCTCTTCATTCAGCGATTCCTCCATCACCGCCTGTGTTTGCATTACAATTTCCTTGTAGAGCAACGGTAGGATAGAGGATCGATAAAATGGCGAATCCTCCACTAGAATGATAACACGCACCCTTGCCCGCTCGGTATCGAAAGCCACGTTCATGCGATCTTCAACATTTTTAATCAACGCGAGCAATAGATCGGTATTGCCCAACCAAACAAATTCTCTGTCGATGATAGAGTGATCCCAACCATATCGAGATGCATAAATGTTGTTGGTGTCGTGGGTGAGCAGAAAAATGGGAAGGTTTTTGTGCTTCATTTTCACTTCCCTGCAAAAGGCAACAGTTCCCATATCATCTATTCGAGGCATCGTAAGAATCAGATCGAATTTTTTCTCAGACAGTTTTTTCAAAGCTTCCCTGGCCGATGATTTCCATGAAAGCCTGGGAGGCCGTGTCAAATTCAATCCGCGATACTCATGGATAATTCTCTCGGCAAGGCGTCCATCTTCTTCCATGATGAATGCATCGTACGGACTCGAAACAAGCAGAATTTCGCCGACTCGATTCGCCATTAGCTCATAAAAAACCTTAAATGAGAGATCAAGATTTTTCAGATCGTTTGTTTCTTTCGACGACATCATTGCCTCGCAACCGATCCGGACAAGCGGAATTGGCTATTGACCATTGAAAATCGAATAGAGGAATGGAATCATTTTGTATGTTGTTTGGTTGATAGGATCAACAGGATATTAAGGATATTCTTTTAAAGCACAAACAAAATTCTCAAAATCCGGCCTGCCCTGTTGAATGCGGAGCCTATTTATCCGGGGTAAATCCTCATTTCTTCAACTCCATACCGGCGCGGTGTGCGGGTCCTATTCGTTCACCCAGTCCGTGATAAATTTTCTCGGCTCCCGAGCTATAGATAATCGGTTTGATCTTTTCTACGTCCGGAAGCCCATTTGTCAGAGCATCTTCGGATGCGTGGATTTCTTCGATTTGTCCCACAAATAAAAAATGACTTCCTAGTTTCAATTCCTGAACGACTTTGCACTCGAGGTTGACAGGGAATTGCTCTATAAGCGGCGCTGTCTCGAGTTTTCCGTAAAAAATGGTAAATCCGCAGATTTTGTTCTTATCTTCCTTAACACCGGAGTAAATGCCGCAGTAGTCCATTTCTTTCATTTGGTTAACGGATGGCACATTCACCGAAAAGGTACTGTTTTGCTGAACCCCTTTGAACGTGTGGCGTTGAGGTCGTATGCCGACGCCGATCATCGGGGGTTCGCTGTTTAAGATCCCACACCATGCCGCCGCCATGAAATTCGGTTTTCCATTTACGTTTGCACCGATCAAAAACGCCGGTTTTGGGTAAACATACGTCTCCGGTCCTAATGTAACTTTTTTCATACTGTTAAACCTCCTCTCAATTAAGCTCATCTTAATATGTTACATATCCTCCCTCTACAGGCAACAGCACTCCTGTAACCCATTCAGACTCATCGGATGCTAAATAAACCGCTGCATACGCCACGTGATCGGGCTCTCCCTTCATCCCTAACGGATATGGTTTTGTAATACCCCTCCATTGGCCTTCCGGCCCCTTCAGATGTGCGACCATTTCTGAGGGGACTCTACCCGGGCAGATGGCATTGATCCGAACGTTGTAAGGGGCGCAGTCGATGGCCATGCATTTTACAAGCTGGTTGACACCGCCTTTTGAGGCGCCGTATGGTATCCTTTCTTTAAAACCGGTCAGTCCAACCGCTGAAGAAGTCACAATGATCGATCCCCCACCCTTATCAATCATCGGTGGAAGACCATATTTGCAGGTAAGGAATACACCGGTTAAGTTAGTTTCCAATGTGTTATGCCAGCTTTCCTCCGTTGTTTCCAAAATGTTCGTGCGAGAGGGGTTAATGCCGGCATTGGCAAAAACAACGTCAAGCTTGCCGTATTCAGAAAGTGCTGTTTGCACCAATGCTTTCACCTGATCTGACTTTCTGACATCGGTTTGCCGTAAAACCGCTGAGCCTCCTTCAATAGTGATTGCTTCCACAACCGATTTCAAAGGCTCAATTCTGCGGCCGGCGACTACCACCTTTGCACCTTCTTTGGCAAACATCAGGGCCGAGGCTTTGCCGATGCCAGAGCCTGCACCGGTAATGATTGCGACCTTTCCCTCAAGTCTCATGTGAGCTCCTGTTGCTGTCCAAGGAGGATTGGATTGATTTGCCCGTGTTTGGTTGCTCCAAGACTCCATTCCTCCAGGTGTTTGTTAGGCTGTTAGGTCTTTCAATATGAGTGCTGCTCGATGGGGATTAAAGATACCGCACATACATGGTGCGAAAAGGCGTTCTGCCCCTTCTTCTGCCGTGCAATTGCCGCTTTTGATATCATCAACAACTTCATTGATCAGTCCCACTGCGACCATGCCGTGGCCGCACATGGTGTTGAGTTGAAGGATTTCTGGCGGCGGCAATTTATCGGTTTTACCCCATCGCCCCATGGATTGGTTGATGGTGTGTCTTTCCAAACCGACCTCCTTGCAGCATTCTCCCACATGATCAAAAAGACCGGAAACCACCACCGAAAGACCTAGGTCTGCCTCTTTATAGGTCCGGAGTGTTTTGACAAGAGATTCTTTGTCTTTGAAAACAGCCTGGACCACCGCTTGGTCTTCCATGTTTTCCAGTACCTTCTCAACGCTTCCCTGATGATATTCGTTGCCGAGTCTGGCGTCTCCGATCTTAATGGCGCCGTTTTCGAGTGCCATCTCGAGATAACGCCGCAGCTTTTGTCCGGACCCCTCAACATTGATTCCTTTTGAAGGCATTATTAAAATCACATAATCTTCATTAAGAAAATCGCCGACTCTGTGATTGGTATGTGTCATTTTCAATCCTCCTTATATCGGGGTCGACCTAAGCCGACGTTCGTTTTACCGTTGGGCGCAAGCCAAAAACCGGATGCGTCAATTAAAGAATCTGTTGGGACGGAACCATCCGGCGCGATACGGGTGGCGATATCCAGGCTGAAAACACTATCGATGTCACCGGAAACCCGTTTCAGAGCGTCGAAAAGCTCCGGCAGCTGTTCCGGTTTAACGGCAAATTCGAGGATTGCCGACAACACCTTTTCGTTGAGGATATCATCTTTGAATTTTCCGGTGCTGGGATCGGACATCAAACCGGTTGTGGGATTTATCTTTTCAAATTCAATCCCGAGTTTGGCAACCGCTTGGGCCACCTTTTCCACATCATAAAACCGGGCACCGGTCACGGGTCTGCCGATCTCTATACCGACACCCACTGCTCCCAATTTAAATCGACCGGTAACCTCATTGGTTTTCATTTCTTCGGTTCCCCGACCGGAGATGCCTGATTCCTCGGCAATGGTCAACGGATCGCTAAGAATACTTCGAACCGTCCGCGGCCACACCAATTCCTGCTGGTATATGGCA
>JAHEHB010000067.1 GCA_024644775.1 Deltaproteobacteria bacterium | reverse complement strand
CAGAAGCTGCAAAAAATCGACGCATATGAGAAAGATCAAACCCAACAACACGTATACGCGGCGTTCTTTGAAGTAAGGCTGTATTAAATAAAGAGATTTCATAAGATAAGAGTTTGCCGTTTATTCAAAAGTATCAAGCCCGCAAAGAGGTACAAGTAGTTTAACATAATAATCGAATCATTCGATTTCAACTGAGGGTTCTTCTGAAGCGTTCTATTTTTTGCGTATTTACTAATGAGGAATGGATTCATTTTGTATTTTGTTTGGTTGACAGGATCAACAAGATTTGAAGGATATTTTTTTGTTTTTTGGTCATTGATTTTTATTTGGGATTTGTTTTTTGGTGCTTGGGGTTTTACCAGGTTTTTCAGAAGAGTGATCAGGTTTCAGCTCTTGCATTTATCACACCTCCCACCTGAAACCCGACACCTGAAACCTGACACCAAAAAATAGTATCGGAAGACCTCAGTTTACCAAAACCATGATTTACATCCCGTCTCCAATCACCAACGGTTCGTTGACTTTCAAAGGGGTGGTTGTTAATATTCGTCATCATGGAACCTGGAAATATCGTTGAATATATTGATCGCCAGAAAATTCTCTGTGCGGTTATTCTGGATATTAAGAAGATGAGGCTGCGATTGCTGACAGAAAACAACCGCGAGATAAATATCTCCACAAATCGCCTGTCTCATAGAGCAAACGAGCGTCTTGACTTGTCCATGAGTCGAGACAAACTCGTGAATGCATTGAAAGAGACGGCATCAAAACGAAAGGCACTGATCAATGATATCGACATTCAGGAGCTATGGGACGTACTGAATACAGAACAGGAATGGATCGATCTTCCCACGATGACCCAATTTTGTTTTACTGAGAACCTTACACCGGATCATGAGGCGGCGGTCATTCGAGCGTTTTTTAGCGATCAACTCTATTTTAAATTCAATCCCGACAAGTTCTTCCCAAATACCGTAAAGCAGGTTGAAAATATTGTCGCGCAAGCCAAGGAGGCCGAACGGAAAAACAGACTCATCGATACCAGCGCCACCTGGCTAAAGAGTGTTCTCAACAACGGCAATCCTCCCCCCCATGCCGACCAAACAGAAATTGTCGATATCTTGAGTTCGTATTACCTGTTTGAAAAAGAAAGCAGGCATCAGGATCTTGCCAAGGAAATTCTCGAGAAAGCAGGCCACAAAAACAGTGATGTTATATTCAACGCACTCGTAAAACTGGGGGTTTGGGATAAAAATGAAAACATCGATTTACAGCGATATGATATTCCACAAACCTTTTCACGGGAAGTCACGGAAATAGCCGACACGAAACATCGTATCCCAATTGCGATTTCGATTGAAGACAGACGAAAGGACCTAACACACCTTCCTTTGATAACCATAGATGGTCAAGCCACACTCGATTTTGACGACGCCTTAAGCATCCAGAAGGAGGATGATCATTATATAGTAGGTATCCACATAGCCGATGTGGGTCATGTTGTAAAAAAAGGGGATCCTGTGGATCGAGAGGCCAATACTCGAGCCAGCTCAATCTATTTGCCTGACTTAAAAATACCCATGATTCCGCCTTGCCTCGCGGAAGATCTGTGCAGCTTAAAAGCGGGAACCAAACGGCCTGCAATCAGCATCATGGCCCAGGTGAACCCATCTGCCGAGATTACCGATTACGAAATTGTACCGAGTATTATACAAGTAGAGAAACAGCTGACCTATTATGATGTCAATTTGGTTGCCGATGAAAACGAAGATATCCGCATACTCCATGATGTTGCCCAAAAATTCCAGGAGAAACGACTCGGCCAGAGAGCCGTTCAAATCACCCTGCCTGAAATCAATGTGTGGATAGACGATGATGGTAATCCGAGCATAGCCAGAACCAATAGAGAAAGTCCGGGAAGACTTCTGGTTGCTGAGCTTATGATTATGGCCAACTGGCTTATGGCAAAATTCCTGTCTGATCAAGGAGTTGCAGCTATATATCGTTCCCAAATGGAACCGAGGGAACGGCTCTACAGGAATAATGAGGGCACACTCTTTCAAAACTGGACTCAGCGAAAATTGTTGAGTCGTTTCGTATTGACCCCGGAACCGGAACCTCATTCCGGATTAGGTCTGGATGCATACGTGACGGGCAGTTCCCCCATTCGGAAATATTTTGACCTCGTCACACAGCGGCAATTGCGAGCGATATTTGGACTCGAAACGCCGTATTCCAAAGACGACATAATCCATATCATCCAAGTTCTCGAACAGCCCATGAGCACCGTTTTCCGGATGCAGTACAGGCGCCACCGGTACTGGCTGTTGAAATATCTGGAAGATAAAATTGGCGAGAAAGAAGATGCCATCGTTATTGCGAAACGGAAGAACAACTATGTCGTCCTCCTTACCAATTATATGATTGAGTGCGCCCTATCGCTATCCGTAGGCACTAAATTGAAACCGGAAGATGTCGTCCGAGTGATCATTCAACATGTAGATGCAAGAAAGGACGTACTTACGATATTTCTCGGTTAGTCAAACACGAATTCCCGTGTTGTCACCGCATCGTATTCCGATTTGCATTCAGGATGATACCAAGAAAGTAAGGAGCCGACGACGTGGCCAACACAGGTAGCGCTTGAAAGCGGATTGGAATTGCCTGAAACAATCGCCAAACAGAAAGGATGATCCATATGAGTGGCAGTGAATGGAATCCAGGAACACTTCTCCGAGTATCCGGGAGCTATTGGCAAACATGCGCGTTGCATGCCGGGGTTAAACTGGATGTATTCGGTACCATCGGTGAAGAAAAGCGATCCGGTAGCGAAGTTGCCCGGACATTGAATGTTGACGTAAGAGCCGTTTCCATGCTCTTGAATGCGCTGACTGCCATGCAGCTTTTAAAAAAACAAGATACAGTTTATCAAAACACCCCGGCAAGCCTTCGGTTTCTGACAAAGGCGTCTCCCAACTACGTTGGCCATATTATTTCACATCATCAGCAACTTATGAGCTCTTGGTCAAAATTGGACGAAGGAATTAAGACGGGTAAATCGATTCGAACGCGTGCGGCCTCCGGCGATGATACATGGCGAGAAAACTTTCTCATGGGAATGTTTAATATGGCCATGCTGCTTGCGCCAAAGATCGTATCGCAGATCGATCTATCGGGCAGAAAGCATCTGTTAGATCTGGGCGGGGGGCCCGGTACATGGTCCATTCATTTTTGCAAACAATACCCTCAACTTAAAGCCACCGTCTATGATCTGCCGGCAACGCGACCCTTTGCAGAAAAAACGATTGAAAAATTTGAAATGACCGATCGAATAGAATTCAGAGATGTAGATTATATAAAAGAGGGTATTGAGGGTACCTATGATGTCGCTTGGCTTTCCCATATCCTCCACAGTGAAGGTCCGGACAACTGTATGCGGATCATCAAAAAAGCGGTATCCGCTCTGGCTCCGGAAGGCTTGATTCTGATTCATGATTTTATCCTCAACAACACCATGGACGGGCCACTATTTCCGACACTATTTTCTTTGAACATGCTTTTATGCACGGACGGCGGACAAGCGTATTCTGAACGACAGATAACAGATATGCTTGCAAGTGCAGGTGTGAAAAATCTCCAGCGGATTCGAATTGAGACACCCAATGACTCTGGAATTATCTCAGGAAAGGTCTAATAATATTTTGGTACCGCAAGCGCACTGGGAAGATCTTAAAAAACGGAATTTACAAAAGGTTTGTAACAACGCAGGTGCGAAACTTCACTTGCCCGATAGCCTGCTCTTACCCTTTTTAAATGAAACGATTTGTGTCGATTTAAAAGAAAAATGCCTTTATCGTATGATGCGGGAACATTCACAAAAAATTGAAAACCCGTTGTTTGAACTTATCACCGTCGTCTACCTGCTCAGCGTTACCGATATTCCTCTGAGACAAGAAATGATCGGTGTTAAAGAATTGAAAGACGCCCATTTTTTTCAAGGGCCGCATGCATTGAATTTCTCATCGCTTCTGACTCAATACGGAAATGATCTGATGGGATTCGATAATGCAGCACAACAATTGGAAGGAATTCGAGTGGATATGGCCGATACGGCTTACCAGCTCTATCCGTATCCGAAAATACCGATTTACTATCTATTATGGACCGGCGATGAAGAGTTTCATCCAAATATTTCAGTGTTGTTTGACCGAACAGTTGAGCGACATCTCTCTGCCGACGCGATTTGGGGGCTGGTTCATCTGGTAAATGATCGATTGCTAAGGAGTGGTGTATTGCGTGAAACTCATACTGACAAATGATGACGGTATCGATGCGCCCGGCATCGATACACTGGAAAAAATTCTTCAAAATATGGGATCGCTGACTGTGGTGGCACCTGAATTGCCGAATTCAGGTGTCGGCCATAGGGTCACCACCGAATCTCCCATACGGATCGATAAATTGGGAGAAAACCGTTTTCGCATTGCAGGTACACCTGCGGATTGTTCCCGCATCGCGCTTACACAAATTGCGCCGGATGCAGACTGGCTGTTTGCAGGTATCAATCGAGGGGGCAACCTAGGTGCGGATGTTTACATGTCCGGAACCGTAGCAGCGGCCCGGGAAGCCGTTCTGCTTGGGTATCCGGCTATTTCCGTGTCTCAATACGTAGCGAAAAACCAAGAGGTTAACTGGAATCTCGCTGCACATCGCATTACGCCGTTGCTACGCAGATTGATAGCGAACGGCCTTTCGCCAGGGTGTTTTTGGAATGTTAATTTACCGCATCCAGAGGGAGATGATTTAAATCTTCCGGTGGTATTCTGTTCGCTGGACACAGAGCCGCATGGGGTGCGATATCACAAAGACGGAAATCAATTTATTTATGCCGGGGACTATCATTCTCGTCCACGGCAGCCCGGACGCGATGTGGATATTTGCTTTAGCGGTAAGGTAGCAGTCACTCGGATTCCTTTGGAATTGAACAGCTCTGACACTTTACGGGCGGGGATAAACGCCGCCCCAACCCTTTGACCTTGGGAAACCGGTCAGTTTAGGTACATTACAAATATTTCTATTTTTTAGATATAATTATATGATGATAAACTCGTAAAAAGTCCTAAAACCGTCATGCCGGACTTGATCCCCGCTAAGACCGGGATCTTCGACCGGCATCCAGAAGCCATTGAATTTACTGGATTCCGGCTGCAGTTTATCCCGTATTTCATGCGGGGCCGGAATGACATAAAAACGTGTTTTTCGACTTTTTGGAAAACCATCATATGATGATGGACAAAGGAGTAACCGAAGATGTCTTCAAAAAGGCAAAGATCCTTTCGATTGCCGGAAAGGGATATCGAATTTTTGATTGAGACGGTATCTTCAGAGGTTGCCGATAAATGGAGATTGAAGCAGATCATCCGTGAAGATGAAGATTTTCGGAATCGTTTTATTTCAGAAGAAACGGTATTCAGGCGCGTGATGGATGACGAAGAAATACTTCTGAAGATATCACCGGCTCTGTTTTTTGAAATCCTGCTTCGAAAGGCTGTCACTGTTTTAGAAGAAAAAACCTACACACTTGAAAAAACAAGCACCATGAGAATTCCGATTTTTGATTCCCATGATGTCGTGGATTTGCTCCATAAGGAATCCCTATTGGTATACTTGGCAGATATGCTTTCTTCCTTTACGCGAATTGAAAGCTACACTGTTTCTTTTCGAGTGAAAAAAGGCGTGTGGAAAAAAATCCGGTTTAACGACCTGGATATCCATAGTCTCATGAGCTTTGCGGGTATCGTCGAGGAACCCCTTCGGCTTAACTTTTACAAAAGAATCGCGGATATTTGTCTCTTTATTCCGGGTATATTTCCGGAACATGCGAAATATGAACATCGATACCCCCTTTCGAGACAGCTGCGACCGAATCTTCGGGGAAGGACAAGGATCAGCCCGGAGGAATACGATAAAGAGGGTCAAAAATTCTATAAACTGGCAGCCGAGCATCCATCTGCAGAGGAACTTAATCTTTCTGAAACATTCTTGGCGCTTCACGGAAACTTTCAAAAAGCTAAAAAGCCGTTGAACTTCATTTCCGAGCATTATCTCCAATACAAAAGGCACCATATGTTCTGGTAGCAATAGGTGTGAAATAATCCCTACGATTTAGGAGAAATCCGATGAATTACGACGTAATTATAGTAGGTGCCGGTCCCGCTGGCATCTTTGCCGCTTTGACACTGGCCGATCATGGGAATAAATCTGTTCTCCTAGTCGAACAAGGGAAACAATTGAGTAAGCGGAGGCGCCAGGGCGGTAAAGACATGCTTCGTGGGTGGGGAGGTGCAGGCGCCTATAGCGATGGAAAGTTGATAATTTCCACAGAAATCGGTGGGTTTCTCGGAGACTTTATTAGTCAATCAAACCTGTTTGAACTCCTTAAAGCGACCGATGACATCTACGTAGCCCATGGCGCTCCCGGTCATGTATATGGCGAAGGTTCCCCTAAACTGGAAGAGTTGTCAGACGAGGCCCGGCTTGCAGACCTTGAACTGATACCGATGCGTATTCGACATATCGGTACGGATAACTGCAGGGATGTGCTGACTCATCTCAGAGAATCTTTAGATGGCCGTGTCGATATGCGCACCCGCTGTCGAGTTCAGAGCCTACTAACAAAAAACGGTCATATCAGCGGGGTAAAACTTGAGAACGGAGAAGTTATCAACAGCCGATATGTCGTGGCAGCTCCAGGCCGATCCGGTGCAAATTGGATGAAAGAGGAAGCCGCATCCCTTGGTTTAAACACCCATGTTCGTCCCGTCGACATCGGTGTGCGTGTGGAGCTGCCGGCAGCGGTTATGAAAGAAATTACTGATACGGTATATGAATCAAAACTTATCTACTATTCTAAGACCTTTGATGACAGGGTTCGAACATTTTGCATGAATCCATACGGTGAGGTTGTTTCCGAAAAAAACGAGGGGTGTATCACGGTAAACGGCCACAGTTATGCGAAGAAAAAAAGTGACAATACAAACTTCGCCATCCTGGTAAGCAGCGATTTTACAGAGCCATTCGATGATCCCATCGCCTATGGTTTATATATCGCAAGGCTGGCAAACCTTTTAGGCGGTGGCGCCATCATCCAACGGCTCGGAGATTTGCTGGCCGGCCGTCGAAGCACAAAGACGCGTATCGACCGATGCTTGACGCGACCCACCTTTCCGGATGCCACACCCGGTGATTTGAGTTATGTATTTCCATATCGCCATCTGAAGAGCATCATAGAAATGTTGGCGGCACTGGAAAATCTGGCCCCCGGAGTCTACTCGAGACACACCTTGCTTTACGGTGTGGAAGTAAAGTTTTATTCCAATCGAATCCAAGTATCGCCGGAGCTGGAAACAGAAGTAACCAACCTGTTTGCCATCGGAGATGGCGCAGGGGTAACCCGCGGCCTGCTTCAGGCATCGGCAAGTGGTGTTTTAGCGGCGCGCACCATCGCAAAAAGACTTCAATCAACTTAACCCGGATCCTACCTATTGTCCGTCCAGGGATGAGTCCGCCTCAAGGCGGATGCAAGATCAAGGCGGGTGTCCGCCTCCAGCGGATTAACCACCCCGATGAAAAAAATCGGGACAGGCATCCATACATTGAGTATTTTGAGGATTAAAATTCGGAGCCCAACGCCGATATTGCGGAAATTGGCCATTTCTGGATGGGCACTATAAGGCGGGAAAACCAAAAAGGATTGACCACCAAGGCACAAAGACACGAAGTACATATTTTTTCTTCGTGCCTTGGTGTCTTCGTGGCATTAAGTAAAGATCCGGGTCCGGAGCGCCCAGCTTTGGTCCACCCCGGAGGGGTGACATGCATAGTAACCTTTACCAGCAGTGATAAGGTTTCAGGTTTCGGGGGTTCCGCGTCAGGCGGATCAGCAACCGAATTCGACCCGCTTCATCGGGATTCACTTTAGCTCACTCTACCCGTCTCCCAATGCAAGGGATGAATGAGCTACTGTTTGTAGCCGATCTTTCTCAGCAATTCCTTTCGTGCCGCAATATCGTTTTGGCTTTCGATTCCTTTTGAAGCCAATCCATCGATTACGCCCAGAATTCCGCGCCCCTGCTCGGTTTCGGCAATCACCACTTCCACAGGATTTGCAGTTGCACAAAAAATTCGACACACTTCCGGAACCTGCTTGATGGCATTCAAGACATTAATCGGATACATATCTTTCATAAAAAGAATAAAACTGTGTCCGGCAGACAACGCGTAGGCATTTTTCTTCGCCAGGTCGGTCAATTCATCGTCTGTGCCGGTATATCGAACCAGACACTTGTCGGATGACTCACAAAATGCCAAACCAAATTTAGCCATGGGAACCGTGCCGATCATGGCTTCATAAATATCCTCAACTGTTTTTATGAAATGAGACTGTCCCAATATCAGGTTTAAGTTCTCCGGATTTTCAATTGTTACAATTTTAAACTCCATAAAAACCTCCCTTTTTTTGTAAAGAACGATAGAATCTATTTTTCTTCTTTTAGATTGTTTTGAAGTGATTTCGGGATACTTCCATTGCCACTAATGATTTTTCGAATCTCTTCCGTCAATTCTATTCGACGAATGGTTTTCTCTAAGGAGGCGACGCCTTTCCGAAGCCGCTCTGAGACAGTTCGCATTTCAAGAAACCTCTGTTTTTCTTCGACGGTAAACCCTTGACTGCCGGCAATCAGAAATGAAATCGTTTTTGCGTGCATGGTAGTAAGAGAGCTATCAAAATATCCTTCTCCTGTCCGGCGCGCAAACTGTTTCAGCAATTCGATTCCTTTTAACGTTAACGGCTTCATTGCTTCAGTTTCACTTTCATCATCATCGTCAAAAAACGTCACTTTCGACTCTAAATACGGTTGAGTATCATATATTTCATGAATGACAAACCGTTGGACACCTTGGGTTACAATATCGAGTCGACCGTCATTATAACGTTTTAGGACTTTAATAATCCTTGCAGTGCAACCAACATTCTGTATCTGATCACCACTGTAGAGAACGATGCCAAATTCTTTCTGTTGTTCTAAACATTCCCCAATCATAAGCTTATAACGCTCTTCGAAAATGTGAAGGGGTAATGGCGTCTCAGGAAACAGAACCAAGCCTAAAGGAAACAATGGAATAATATCGGGCATTCGTAGTCAACTCCCCATAAAAAGATATCGATCATCGCTTGAGATCGGCCAGCCGGTGCTTCAACAGCGTGAAACGCTTCTGCATTTTGTCGTTTCGAACGCCGATGGCCAATGCTTTTCGGGTTCCCACCATCACCACCAGATGACGCCCCCGGGTAACGGCTGTGTAAATAAGATTTCTCTGCAGGAGAAGGTAGTGTTGGGTAAGCAATGGTATAACAACAGCTGGATATTCTGAACCCTGAGATTTGTGTACCGAAATCGCATAGGCCAATACAATTTCATCCATGTCATGAAAATCGTAAACGACTTGTCGTCGATCAAATCCGATGGTTACGGACTGGTTTTCAAAGTCGATACGATGGATTTGACCGATATCGCCGTTGAAAACCTCCTTATCATAATTATTCCGTACCTGCATGACCTTATCGTTCACCCGAAAATTCCGGCCGCCACGTGAAACCCCCTCTCCCCCATCCGGATTAAGCACATTTTGCAACGCGATATTTAAATTTCCCGAACCCACAACGCCTTTGTGCATCGGTGTTAATACCTGTATATCATTTACCGAATCGAATCCGAACCGCCTGGGTATGCGGTCTTTGGTGAGTTCAAGAATTATTTCAAGAACCTTTTCAGGATTCTCCTGTTGGACAAAATAAAAGTCCTCATGTTTTTCTATTGCATGCGACGATTCAACCGACGGAATAATACCTGCATTTATATTATGGGCGGTTACAATAATCTGGCTTTCTTTCGCCTGTCGAAAAATTTCACTGAGTGCCACCACGGGTACAGAACCAGAGGCTATCAGATCACACAAAACATTTCCGGGTCCAACAGACGGTAGTTGGTTGACATCACCGACAAAAATTAGAGTAGCACCAGAGGGTATCGCCTTGAGGAGATGATACATGAGCAATGTATCGATCATTGAAGCCTCATCCACAAAGAGAACATCACACGCCAGCGGCTGCTGTTCGTTTCTTTTGAATCCACCTTGCCGAATACTGAATTCCAACAATCGGTGAATCGTTTTCGCTTCGTGTCCTGTGGTTTCACTCATTCGCTTTGCCGCTCTACCCGTGGGAGCGGCAAGCAGGGTTTCAACCTTAAACCTGGAAAAAATCTTTAAGATCGCATTGATAAGGGTCGTTTTACCGGTTCCCGGCCCACCGGTGATGATTATCATTTTATTGTCAAGAGCGCAGCGTACGGCCGCCGTCTGATCATCTGCCAATATAATCGGTAATTCCCCTTTTATCCATTCAACGGCCCGGTCGGCATCGATCGGTCGAATCGACGTGGGAGATTCTAAAAGACCTTTCATATAGGTAGCGATGCGATTTTCAGCGAAATGAAATTTGGATAGATAAACAGCCTTGTTGTTTTCCTGAAAGTCTTCGATGGATTCATTGAGGTCTTCAATGATGATTCTACGGTCCAGCGCGAGATTTCCCAGGGCCTTGACAACAACGTTTCTGTCAACCTGGAGGATATCCATACACTGATTTATCAATGGCTCATAGGGATAGAAGATATGACCATCTTCTGAAAGTTTGTCCAGCACATACAGAATACCTGCCTCGACTCGCATGGATGAGGTTTTATTAAATCCAAGTTGCTCCGCAATTCTATCGGCCATTAGGAATCCGATTCCAAATATGTCAGTCGCAAGGCGATAGGGGTTTCTTCGAACCACCTGAATGGCGCCTTGACCGTATTGTTTAAAAATTTTTACGGCATATCCAGCACTCACACCATGGGTCTGTAAAAAAAGCATCACATCTCGAATATCTTTCTGAGCATCCCAAGCCTGCTTTAACATTCCTATGCGCTTTTGTCCGATACCTTGCACCTCAGTTAGACGTTCGATATCTTCTTCTATTATGTTCAGTGTCTGCTCGCCAAATCTCTCAACAATTCGTTCCGCCATTACAGGCCCGATGCCTTTAATGAGACCGGAACCCAAGTATTTCCGGATACCATACACCGTCGCCGGTACCTTGGTTTTATACCCGACAACTTTAAACTGCTCCCCGTATTTCGGGTGATGCATCCAGGTACCTTGCATTTGCAATATTTCGCCCGGTATGGGTGCCATCAGATTTCCCACCACCGTCACAAGGTCTCGAGACCCCTGAACGCGCACTTTGGCAATCGTGTACCCATTCTCCTCGTTTGAATAGGTGATTCGTTCAATCTGCCCGGAGAGATCAACTAATATTTGTTTTGGGTCGCTTTTCACTTTACAGAGCAAAACTTAATTAGGGCTTGATCTACGTTGTTGGGGTGGGTATACATCAGAGGACATGAATCGGTCGTTTCTCCTTTTTCGCGAAGCGTTTACTGATTTAAAATTGAAGCCACCATCCTATGCACGGTAGTTGAAGTGTATGAGATAAAATTTTGTGAGTCAAGTAGATGGTATTTTCATCAAGTTCTGGACAAGTTTAAATGAACATGCTACTTCAAAATAAACGATAATGTTCGCTGTTAGAAACAACAATGATGACCTTTCTTTTCAGATAGGCACTAAAAGTACTTTGGGGTTTGATTTGTTAATATGAAGATGGTAGGGTACGCCCACAATGTTCGGCGGAATGTTCTGAACCAAAGATTTCTATATCAATTAAACCTTCGTCATTTCATGAGAAATCATCTATACAAATTGATGATAAAAGAAGCAACTGACCATTGCTATCGGAACTGCCTTGATTATTTTGAACAAAATTCTTCGATTCTGGACGTTGGAATCGGCAATGGCCAGATGCTGAAAACCTATCATCCTTTAATTAAATCCAAAGGCCTTAAAATAACCGGATTAGACATCAACAAGGCCTATCTGAATCACTGCGACAACCTCATTCACAGTTACGGTCTTGAAAACCACATCCAGATTTGTAACCAGCCTGTCGAGGCATATGTACCGCGAAACGGCAGTTGTTATGATTTTATACTTTTCAGTATGAGTTTCATGCTGCTATCAGATCAAAAAACCGTATTGCAACGCGCGAAGAATTGGCTCAAACCCAACGGTCAAATTGTGTTTTTTCACACTATTTTTAAAATGAAATTCAAACTGATGGAACACATCAAACCCAGACTCAAGTATATTACAACCATTGATTTTGGAAATGTCACTTACGAAACCGATTTTTTGGCGCTTATAAAAGACACCAACCTGTCCGTACTTGAAGACCGGCTGTTGGAACAGAAATGGTTCAAAGGAGAGTATCGGATGATTGTTACAAAAAAAACGGATTGAACAGTACGTAATTATACGGCAACATTTAACCGCTTTGCAAGCCGTCTATGCTCTTCAGGTGTAATCCACTCCACATCTAAATAATCCAAGATCTCTTCGTCATTAAAGCCAATTCGCCGTGCTTCTTCAATAGCAACGACATAGGCTTCGATCTCTGTGGATCGATCGACATAGGATACCGATCGATCATATAGATTAAGACCGTCTCGATGCTGCCTTACATGAACGAGCTCATGAATAATGTCAAGGTACAGAGTTTTTTCATCTGACGTCTTCAAATGCCCCTCACCGATACTAATGGTGCCGTCATCGTTATCCACGAACATGTAGGTATCACGTGAAATAACCATGATTTTTATACTTGCGAACACCTCCGCGATTTCATCCGAATCACGGAATATATTAAGCAAAATTGGATTATGCTCCAATCCGGGAAAGATATCAGAGATGCGATACTCTCCGATATCTTTCTGGCGATTTATGCGTATGATTGTTTCCTTCACCTAAAATCCTTCCAACAATTTTTCTACAAAACGCTAACCACAAAGCATTAAATTACTATCCCCTCCCCCTCGAGAAGCAGCTGTGCTTTGGACACATTTGATACAGGGAATAATTGTAAGCATCTGTTTTGAAATAAAATTTATAAAACCGCAGAACGTAGAACAAGGAATATCAAATGTCGAAGTAAACACTTTATAATTCTGCGGTTCATTATTCGATACTTGTCCGCCTTTGGAGGATTCGTTATTAAATGTTTTCAGGTAGTTACAACCATCTCCAAAACACCCATGGTGTCAAGTGTGTCTAAAGTCCAGCCCTACACGGAGGAGGCTGGGTGCTGTCTTCTGCTCCTCTGTCGTTTGCCCTCTGCTATGGGGTAAAACCAAGTGTCTCAAACCAACCGAGCGATGTCTTCGTATCGGGATCGGGAATATATTCCAGACCCACATAGCCTTGGTAGCCTATCTTATCGATTGCTTCCAGAAGGTATTTATAATTTATTTCACCGGTACCCGGTTGGTGCCTCCCTGGATTGTCTGCGATTTGAATATGGCCGATATGCTCTAAATTAGCTTCAATGGTCTTTATCAGGTTTCCTTCCATCTTCTGCATATGATACACGTCGTATTGAATTTTTAGATTGCTCGCCCTCACATCGTTGATCACGTTTAAGCTGTCTTGAGTGGTGCTGAGCAAAAAACCGGGCATGTCAACCGTGTTAATCGGCTCGATCAATAGCGTCCGATTATCGGATGCCAATTTCTCAGCAGCATACGTAAGATTTTCTACAAGTACTTTCCACTGCTCGCTTTGTGAGACACTTTCAATTTGTTTCCCAACCAGGCAATTGATCAGATCCACATTTAAAGCCTTTGCATATTTCAACGATTCCTCAACTCCCTGTCGAAATTCATCAACCCGGTTTGGATTTCCGGCTATGCCTCGATCGCCGTCCGCCCAATTACCGGCCGGCAGATTGAACAAGATCTGCTGTAAATCATTTTCTTTGAGGTGGTTAGACAGATCTTCAGCTTTGTAGTCATACGGAAACATATATTCCACATATCGAAAACCGGCTTCTTTACTTGCAGCGAATCGCTCTTCAAATGAAACTTCGCCAAACAACATCGTCAAATTAACGGAAAATTTGAGCATTTTCATACCTCCTTAAAATAATTATAGATTGTTACCGTGGCAAATCGATTTCGATCGGCTCCCCCTCTAAAAAAAGCAGCCTGCCTTCGTAAGGCAGGCTGCTCGGTTTATTTTGAATGCGCTTACTGAACTTTCTTAACGTTTTTTGCCTCCGGCCCCCTATCTGTATCATTCACCTCAAAACTGACACGATCCCCCTCACCGAGCGTTCGAAAACCACCCATCTCGATAGACGAATGGTGAACAAACAAGTCCTTTCCCTCCTCTCGCTCAATAAATCCATACCCTTTTTTGTCATTAAACCATTTTACGGTACCTTCCGCCATAACTTTCTCCTCCTTTTTCTGGTACACCCGAATTTCAAACCGCTCTTTTGAACGAGATCGATTCATCGGGCAGAACATCACCTGAACATTAATTCGTTTCAGATGACTTAATACACCCCCAAACCCTTGAACTACTGACAGCCTTTAGTATATGTTATTTAAGTTTTCAACAATTAAATTTAGCTTATCTCACATTATTTTTTCAAATCAATAAAAAATTCGTTATCGACACCAAGAACCGGAAATAGCTATGGAAATAAGGGTAGAATGCTATGCCGGGTATCGAGGGGAGGAAACCCCCAGGCGATTTTGGCTGGCATCTCGGAAAATTGAAATAAGAGACATACTGGATCGATGGCTTGCACCGGACCACCGCTATTTTAAAATTCTTGGTGATGATGGCGCCGTCTATATCATTCGACACGACATAGAGTCCTGGAAATGGGAGATCACCTTCTTTAAACGAGGTGAACGGCACAAATCATGATGCATCACTTAAGCCAGCTTCTGGTGGCGGCATTGGAGATCAAGGGCTGTACAATTTTCGTATTGAATCCCACAACGAAGGAACTGGAAAGACTGACAAGCTTTGGATTAAGTGCCGCCTATTTGTCCAAGGGACCTGTGCTTTCAGATAAAAGCGTCTCTTCAGCCCTTAGCGGCACCCCAGTGATTATTCAAGATATAGGCAAGGATAATCGATTACAGTATCCAACAGAGGCCAGGGAAGAAGGTATCGCCGCTATGCTTTCAATTCCCGTACGCTTTGCAGGAGACACACTCGGGGTCTTAAGACTCTATCATCACGAGGTATGGGATATCAGTGAACGAGATTGTGAGTCCCTACTCATCCTGGCAGAACATATCGGGCTTTCTTTACAGTACACCCGTTTGCTAAACGCGGTGCAAACAGTCAGCGATGCCATCGAAGGGCTTGCACCCAAATCGCCATGCTAAAACGATCGAATTTCCTGGCGCATGAATACCGCGTATGAGATGGCAAAGCATATAATCGTTACGGCGACCAGTGTTATGATATACGGCAGCACGACATAAATGCTTTGACCCAGAGACAGTGGTCCCGAGAATCGAGATATGGACAGCCGTTCCATCGGCCCCATGGCAACAATGGAGCGCGTGGTTTTCCGTGTCGGATCAATAATGGTAGCCGTTGCATTTGTATACAACTCCATTGGAGACGAAAGCGAAACGGCTTTTACAATCTTGGCACGCTGAAGGATTACTTCAGGATTTTGCTCTCCTCCATCCGACATAAACGCATTTGCCACAACGCTTGCACCCAGAGAGATGAAAAAGGAAAAAAAGATCCAAACCGCCAGCGCCGCTAAAGCTGATGTGGCGATACTGCGAAATAGAATCGAAAATAGGATGGACACCCCCAGCCAAAACGAAATATAGATAATGCTGATAATAAGATACACAAAGATCCGCCACAATTCTTCGATACCCGGAATCACCCCCACAATACTGAGCCCCAGACCCGTTACCACCAGCAAAATGGAAACCAACATCACACTGATGGTAACCAGACCGGCTAAAAATTTGCCGTTGATGACCACGTCGCGATAGATGGGCTGGGACAATAGCTTGCTTAACGTTCCGTCATTTCGCTCACGATTGATTGTGTCGAATCCTAAAACCAGCCCGATCAATGGACCAAAAAAGGCTACAAATTGCACGAGAGAAAACAGCGCGCCCGATGAGGTAAACAACATCAGAAAAACAAATTTCGGTTTTGCAACACCTTCCAATTCCGATCGAATATTTATCCCTACCATGTAGACGGTAATCAGGCTAACCATGGCAATCAATGCAAACAGGATGATGAAGCGATAACTGCTGAAGTGATCCGCCAATTCTTTTTTTACGATCGTTTTAATACCGTGCATGGTTAAGCCTCCTGGAAATACTTCATGTAAATCTGTTCGAGGGTATACTGCTCCGGACCAACACCCAATTTCTCTTGTGCCAATCGATCCAGGGGTCCGCAGGCCACAAGACGGCCCCTTATCATGATTCCCACACGGTGACAAATGCGTTGCACGAGATGCAGCATATGGGACGATAAAAGCACCGTCATTCTCTTTTCTTGGCAGAGTCGCTCGATAAGATCCATCATCCGGTTCGTAGCATCCGGATCTAAGCCCAGCGTCGGTTCATCCAAAAAAGCAATCTTGGGCTCTTTGATTAACAGTTCGGCAATCCCCAGTCGCTGACGCATACCTCTTGAATAGGCGTCGATTATTTTATTCGCCTCTTCGTAGAGGCCAACGGTCTTCAATGCTTCATCGATCCTTTCCTCTGAAACATCGCTGGGGAGACGATTCAGGTCTGCAAAAAACCGGAGTGTTTGACGAGCGTTTAAATCGCCATAGAAGCCCATATTTTCCTGCAAATAGCCGATCTGAGTCTTCACTTTTATCGGGTCACGAGTCGGATCGACTCCCAACACCCGGGCCGTTCCACTGGTGGGCTCTGTTAATCCAAGTAGCATCAGCAAC
>JAHEHB010000066.1 GCA_024644775.1 Deltaproteobacteria bacterium | reverse complement strand
TGCCATGCCCGATGAGAAAAAAGAGGATCTGGTCGCCGGGTTGGACTGTTGTCTTAAGGTGGTTTAGGGATGCTGTGATCGTCTCCTGTCTGCATGGACCCGAAATTTTCGATTCCGCAGAATCACCGTGACCGAGCAGCAAGATGATATTCTCCGATGGATAACCGTAATGGGTGACAAGCACATCAAACAGTCTGAGCGACCCGTCGCGGAATCGCTGAGCGTATTTTTCATCGGCAGCCGCACCCGACAATATAACGACATATTTTTCTGTTGAAGATTTCGGAAGGAAATAGTCCCGTTGCTCGGCAGGTGCTTGCCGAAAAGACAGTATCATTGCAATCAGACAACTTAGAATGAGATATTTGATTATCGGTATGCTCATGACATCCCCTTTTGTCTTCGGATGAACCACTCCAGACCCAAAAACGTCACCAGCAAAATCAGAATCAAAGGTATATTCCATACATCCTGTTCAATTTTTACCGAAATCTTCTTTTGTAACTTTTGCACGTCATCTGTGAGTCGACGAACATTTTCAAGCGTGTAAAACTTGCCGCCACTTGCCGTTGCGATGATCCTTAATAAGCCGGCATCCATGGCAGTGTCGATATATTCGGCATTGGGTTCTGTCACTAAAAACCGGGAAGACGTCTCAGTGGAATCCCCGGCGGGTGTTGTGGATGAGACCTCCAGGTGAAAGACCCCCTCTTTCTTGACAGTGAAAGTGCCGGTATAAATGCCCTTTTCTTCCATTGACCCTGGCAGACGGACATCCCGGTTTATGCCCCCTGGATCTTTTATCTTCATCCAGACCGTTGCGTTATCGACCGGGTCGTAGGCATCATCGGAGACTCTGGCCCGTACATGAACGTCATCACCAGGATAATAGGCATTTCGATCCAGGAACAGGTCAAGCCGCGCCGGAGAAGCCGAGGTCAACCAGCGGAGAATTTGCCGCCAAAACCGTTCGTGGGATGTGTCTTCGTGGGGCATGAGCATCTGCCAGCGCCAGGTACTGGCGGTAGTAATCACCATCGTTCGTCCCTTACCATAGCGCTGATAAGCGATGACCGGAAGTAAAACATTTTGAAAACGGAGCGTCGGATGAACGGCCAATACCGTAGCGCCGGGCTTTGTCCTTCCGGTAACGTGAATGCCTTGGAGGGTGGGCATTTTTTCCCACCAGTTTCGATTCATTTCGCCCATTGGTCCCATGCGAAGCAGAGGTTCCTGTTCGCCTTCATCCGTAAGGCGCAAATTAAACTTTGCTCCGGTGGGATGCTCGCCCTTCCCGGGCCCCCCGCGGAGTGGTGCCGGAAGTTTTCTTTCGGACACCAGGGTGACGGGTAGCAGATCTGCAATGGGGGTTTTTATAAACGCTTCGTCAAAGGCAGTGGATCCTCCGATCATCAAAAATCCCCCTCCTCTTTTCGAGACAAATTCGCGGGTGAGGGCCAACTGATGGACAGTGAAAAAGCGCGTCGGGATATCCCCAAAGACAATCGCATGGTAGTTAAATAGATCCGCTTCACGGGTCGGATACCCCGTTTCAAGCTCTTTCGGGGAATCGATCCCCTGTCGGAGAAATTTGTTAGGGCCGGTTTGCAGATAACTCACCAGACGCAGGGTTTTGTCCGCTTCAACGGCGCGCCGGATAAATTTATATTCGTTTCGTGGATGCCCCTCGATATAGAGAATGCTCAACCGCTTGGGCGTATTGTCCACAAGAAAGGTCCATCGGTTGTTTTCCCTAATGATTTCATCGTCCTGTTCCGGAATTCGTATGGTATAGACAATCGGCCCTTCCGTTTCCGGAGCCAGCTCGATCGTATACCTGCGGGTATGACCGGTTTTGTCGAGCAGCATCCGTTTAGAGGCGACAACGTTATCTCCTTCTTCGATTAAAAGATCGATTTCACGCCCGTTGTAGCCCCGGCTGCGAACTGTTACGTGCGCCTCAACGATCGTTTTTTCGGTAATCGTCTTTGCAGTGTCGACCCGGACGATTTCAAGATCTTTTGCAACGTTTTCCTGCCCGATACCCACTGTAAAGACAGGAAACTGAACAAGGCCGGCCGCGCGGACCGGATCCTCTTTGCCCTTATCTGCGCCGTCTGTTATCAAAACCAAACCCGCAGGAGACATTCCACTCAGTTCTGCTGCCACCTGCTTAAGGCTTTGGGAAAGATCGGTTCTTGAACCCACGGCGGTCAGATCCTCTATTCCCGAGAGGGGCTTGATCTCCTTGTCAAAACGAAAGATCTGCAGTTGAAAGGTTTTCTGCAGACGGTCAATGAGACCGTTTTTACCATAAAGCACCTCAGCGAGAACATCCCTCCGTGAACGACCTTCCGCAATGTCTTGGATTGTCATACTCTGGGAATTGTCCACAGCGATCGCTAAGTAATTTTTCTGGGGAACCGCGAGGGAATGTGTCAACAGCGGCCGAAGGAGACAAAAAAAGAGGAGCATCAAGGCGGCTGATTTAAAAGATATGAGCAGCAGCTTCACTGGACTGCGGACGGGCACGGTGGTCCGCCGGTAAATAATCCAGACCACAAAAAGTATCAGCGCAATGGCTCCGATTATCAGCCACGGGGAAATGGAGGCACCGAAGGAAAACGTTCCTTGGGTAAGCTGCATCAGATGCGGCCCTATGAGAAATTCAACAAAATTTTTCATTGTCTAAACTAATTCAAGTTATCGGTTATCTTTGACAAATTCCGATAGTATTCTTCAATCAGTTGCCGGTAATCGGTTGGGAGCTGATTTTCTCGATTCAAAAAGAGATTCTCTTTGAACTTGAGAATTTCTGCCCGGGAGCGAAGCGCCGATTCAAGCTCTCGGACATCCTCCAGGAGTTGTTTCCAAAGATCCGGCTGGCTTAAAAAATCTTCAATCTCTTTTTGAGTCAATTTTCGATGAATCGAGCGGGCATTGACAGACCAGGATTCCCCCTGCGCCCAGGGTTGAAGAAGACCTTGAGCATATCGCTGGATATTTTGAAGACGTTCCCGCATCGGTTTCAGGTTCGAACCACGCTCCGCCGAACGACCCCCCGAACGATCGTTTGGACCTCTGCCCTGTTGGGTCGATGGCTGCTTTTCTGCCCCTGACACTGCTTTTTCTCTTCTTTGGTTGCTGTTTCGAAGCGCGTCTATTTGTCGCTGAAGCATTTCCAGTTCCCGGCGCATGCTTTCAGCATCGGAGGCGGCTTTATGGGCCTGATAGATCGGATTCTTTTTTGATTTGCGGTCGTCACCTCCAAGATCCTGAAGTTTTTTGCTGATTCGATGGATGGACTGACCGATACGCTTTTCCTTTTCAACAGAGAGGCCCAATTGTCCCTGGGAAAGCATTTCTTGACTCTCTTCGATCTGATCTTTCACCCGTTCGCGCTTCAGCAATCGTAAGGTGTCGACGGCTTTGTCTGTCGTCTCCGGTCGAATCCGCTTTCCCTGGATGCCGACCGCTCTCAACAACGCCTCTATCTCTGTAAGATCCTGCTTCATTTTTTCCTTGGCTATCTTGAGATCTTCTATTTTTTGTGAGGGCGCCTTGTCGATCTGTTCTCGAACGGCCTTCTCAAGATTTTTTTGAATTTGCTTTTCCTGCGCGTTCAGTTCCTCGGCTTTTCTGCCCAAGGTATTTATGAGATCAGACAGCATGGCGGGTTGTCCGGATGGGGTTTGTTTTTTCGGCTGCCTGAGATTTTCCAACGCTTTTTGCCCTTTAGACGCAGCCATATCCAGATTCCGTCGAAGAAGGCTTTGAATCGCTTCTTGCATTTGACGGGCCGCTTGATCCAATTGCTGTTGACGATGTGCCCACTGTTGATCATCAGATGGATCATTGGAGCGCTGGGCGAGACGAGACATGCGCCGGGAGAGCGCTGCCGATTGTCGTCTCAACATTTCCTGCTCTCTGCGAAGTTGTTCCAAGCGCCGTCTTTTCTGTTCTTCGGTTAGCCGATCCTGTCGTTGGGCAAGATCCCGTTGTGCACGATTGAGGCGCTCTTGTCGGCTGGCGAGATCCTGCAATTTTTTAAAAATATCCTCTTGTTCCGGCTGCTGCCGCCGGGTTTTTGCCTGAGGAGGCAGTTCATATCGGTTTTCCAAACGGCCCATTTCCATCTCAAACAGTTTTCTGAGATCCTCACGTTCTCGCAGATTCTGCGCTCCGTTTCCAAAACCGCCACCCATACGAGATGCCATAATTTGTGTGATACGACTTTCGGCTTCCGCCTTTAGTATGGCTTGAAGCGCCGCTGTTTCGGGGCCGAGTGCTTCTTTCAATTGCGCTTTTTGGAGTTTTTCTATTGCGGCTTCCATGTGAGTCACCCCGTTTTTTAGGTGTGTGACTGCACGGTCATAACTCTCATCCGAAAAAGAGAACCGTTCCGTCAGTCGCCGGAGCGACATGCGGGTGCGTTGCAGCACTTTTTGCTGGGATTCGGCAACAATCTTGATATCTTTTTCAAGCGTTTCCGTTGGCGCGGTTTTTTCGCGCTTCAGTAATTTCCAGGTGGCAGCAATTATACGTTTTTGATTTTCAACAAGGGCGCTTGATTGCTGCGGTCGCATACCGCCCGACATGCCACCCGCGCCTCCTCCCCCAGCCTGTTGCGGGGCCTTGCGAAATTCTTCATCTGTGGGGATCACCTGAAGAAAGTAAATATCCGAGAAAACCTCGGTAGGTCCATCGATGGCATTGTTGTCCACTGCCGCTAGGTGAAAGGTAACGAAATCTCCGGGTGTTACAGCCAGGTCTTCAAGATAGATGAGGGTCTTTCCGTCCACGGCGATGCTTTTTTGGCGTTTTGTCGCTTTCAGAAAGGAGACCTCATGATCACCCCTCCCGGCAACACTGTAGTTTAACACGAATTTTGTCAGGCCATAGTCATCTCCGGCAACTGCGGCGATGGGCACCTCTTCAAGGGGCATGACCTGCCGGTCTTTTCCGGGCAGTACCAAATCCAGTTCCGGTGGTGCGTCCGGAATCGATTGTACGAAATATTCGATGGGGTCGCTTTTTTCAAACTGTTCCTTCTCCGGATGCTGTTCCGTAGCGTTGATGGTATAGGTGGTATCTGTTTTTACGGTAAATGAACCGGTGGCCACGGTTCCCTCTGCGGACAGGTTGACCTCAACGCCTTCACTGAACCGGAGGCCTGCCTGGTCTATGGGTCTATTAAAGGTAACCCGCAATGTGATTTTAGTTCCTTTGGGTGCAACCACATCACCACTGTTTTCTTCAATTTTGGATGCCAGGCCGGTGTAATCCGGGTAGTCGTATAAAACATCGATCCTTTCAACGCGAAGCATATCAAAGACAGAAATCCGGTATTCTTTTGAGCGGTTTCGCCCGATATCCACATAATAGATAAGATCCTCTCGTACCGAAGAAAGAAAATGCAGGTACCTGTTCGTATTATCATCATTTTCCCCGGTCATTGGATTTTTCCGCCAATCACCTCCTCCCGCAGCCTGAACATATAGATAAATGTTTTTTGGAGCATTCCGATGCACAGTGGCGACGACGGTTACATCTTCTCCACGCCGGATGCGGATATCTCCCGGCTCAACGGCGAGCATCTGGGAGGGGATTGGTGATTTTGTCAGATGAGTCCAGGGCCAAAGGATCTGGCGGCTGGTCCGGTTGAAATCGGGTAGGCTCCGGCTGATAATGAACACAATACATAGCATCAAAAGAGCGGCACCTGCAGCGGGCCATACGCTGCGAGTGGATGCGACCTTCTCAATTTTTCGGGATTGAACCTGCCTGCGCGCATCTTCCCATAGTTTTTCCAGCAGTTGCTGGGAAAATCCCTGTTTTTCTTTCCGCTGGTACTCCATTGAGGTCAAGAGCCGCTGCTGAAGCTCCGGAATATGATCCTCCACATATTGTGCCAGCTTCAGTTCATCGCCGGAATATCGCCGGATGGCACGGAAAAACCAAACGGATAGAATACCGGTACCCAGCAATAGTAGGCAAAACAACAGGATATGCCCCTTGAGCGTAAACCCGAATCGAAACTCGATGAACCCGAGAATCAGAAAAAGGGCCACAAAGGCAGCAAATTTAAAACTAATCTGTCGCAGCGTGAATATCCACTTCCGGCGACGCTGGACCCTGCGAATTTTTTCATTCAATATTTCGATGGATCGTGAAGACATGGATGCCTCCATTATTGATGGTGGCTATTATCTATAGGTTCGATTGGCCAGTAATGTTTCCCCCACCGCCAAAATGAATACCAGTAAAAGCAGCCACCACCATATGCGTTGCGAATGTTCCTTCTGTGCGTTGTACACGGCAATTGATGCTTCCGTAGAACCTGTCGGCTTCGAATCGGGATTTATAACCATTTGTCGAATGGATGCCGGATCCACGGCCGTCAGATCAGATTCTTTCACGGGTGTATTGACCACTATATGTTTCTTAAAATTAACGGCGTGGATTGCGTAAACACCGGGATCCCGGGTAGCCGTATAAAAGGGAAGCTTTCCGGGTGCGAACGCCAAGTCGACCTCTCTACCGCGGGGATCGACGACATGGACGAGTTTTCCCGAGGATATCCTTAGTGGCACCGGTTCGCCGATACGATAGGAAAATTTTTCATCCTCCCGCTGAGCCAGGTAACGAAGGGTTTCGTGTATCAGGGGCAGATAAAACGGCTGCAAGGGAAGATTATTCCATTCCGTATCCAGGGAAGATGTAAACAGGAGCACGCGACCTTTCCCGATTTTTCTTTCCAGAAGGACCGGGGCGCCATTGTCCAATTCCATGTGCACGATACTGCCTTTGATGGGGTCTGCTGTCCAGTATACCCGGAAACGGGTTCCACTGAAATCGATACGTTCTCTTGGTCCAAGAGATCTAAAAATGGGATGTCGGTCATTTATCTCTGTGACGGTCATAAAATCATGATCGTTACGGACCGATTTTTGCGATTTTTGCAAAAAGACAGCAGGGCTCACTTTGCCAAACAGCCGATTAAAGGTGCGATTATCGACACGATCCGCCGGTGCAAGCAACAGACCCCCGCCTGTTTCAACATAAGCCTGGACCCCCTGTATCTGGGCCGGCTCAAGCTCCCCGACGTTCATCAGCACGAGTACATCATGGGCGTCCAACTCAGCCGGATCGAAACGCTTCGGTCGAACGGTGGTAAGGTGAAAGGACGAACCATTTGGTTTGCCCAGAGCAAGACGAAACCAGTAGCTGTCATCCTCGTACCAGTTGCGCGTGGCTGCATTGGTGACACAAAGAATCTTTACCGGGGACAAAGCGCGGGTTGTAAAGTAATAATGATTATCGGCATCAAGCCCGTCGTCTTCGACGGATACAACCCCTAAATGCATTTCCCGGTTTCTGAAAGTTACCGGAAACCCCACCTCGACCTCTGTTTGATCCTTAAATTCGATCATTTTGGCTGCCACGGTTTTATCATCGATGCGAATGGATACGCGAGCCGTTGGCACGGATTGTGTCCCCAGGTTTTGTACCTGTGCCTGTATGATGTGATTTTCTCTGTCCTCAATGAGTTGTTGGGGATATTTCACATGTGTTACCGCCAGGTTGGTGGTCTCTTTGTCTGCAATTTGAATACCGTCAAACCGGACACCGGGGCTTAATCGCCACTGACCATCGGGCGTTTCATAGGCATGACGCTGAAAATCGGAGATCAGGTAGATGGTTTTACTCGGATAACGCGACGCGCTTAACATCTGGTCGGCAAGGCGAAACGCCGGAAGGCATCGGGTAGCGTTGTAACCCGGGGAATCAATAGTTTTTAGGAAGCTCTCCAAATCTGCTCGGTCAGTTGTTAACTCTTTGACCCGATCATTGCCGTCTGAAAATGCAATGATCGCCGCTTCATCTCCGGTCTTCATCCCGCGCAAAATCTCCATGGCTTCCTTTTTGGCCCGCTCAAAATAGCTTCCATACCGCATGCTCATGGAGGTATCCAGAAGGATTACGGTGGATTGAAGTGCGTTTCCCATCCATGTGGTGGCTGTTCCGGAGATCAAGGGACGCGCAAAGGCAATCGCCAACAGTGCCACAATGGCAACCCGTATCAACATCAGGAGCCACTGCTGAAACCGATGGGTAAAGGT
Source organism: Deltaproteobacteria bacterium (assembly GCA_024644775.1). The sequence continues at coordinate 8,851 of JAHEHB010000066.1, read as the reverse complement.
TGTCTTCTTGGGGGCGTTTTTCAGGAACCGAACGGTACTAAAGAGAATCTTGACGGCTTTTTCCCTTCGAATCAAATGGATTGCCAGCGGTATGCCGACACCAATAAGACCCAAGAGAAACCATGGCGATAGAAATGACATGGGATAATCCGTTAAAAGCTTTTCGCTCGCTTTGAAAGGTAAGCGGATAACGCCAAGTTCAGCGGTTCTGCAGTATTTAACAGTGAGTAGTCAATTCCGTTCGCCCGGCATTTCCGTCGATAAAACTCACAAAAGTTTTCAAGTTCTTTAAGATAGGCCTCCCGTACCACGTGCGGCGCCGCTTTGAGGATCTCATGGCTTTCTGCGTCTTCAAACTCGGAATAGCGATCGAAAGGAAAGGTCAGTTCCGCGGGGTCCAGCACATGAAATACAATAATGTCATTGCCTTTAAACCGCAGGTGCTGCAGGCCCTTGATGATCGATTCCCGGTCGTCTGATTCCGGGTCATCCAGCAGATCGCTGATGAGAATGATCAAGCCCTTACGCTGAAAACTGACAGCCAGGTCGGTTATGGGCCGTGAGAGGTTGGTCTGCTCGCCCAACGTTATATTGGCCAACGCCCGCAGGAGATGCATCAGATGCCCCTGACGATACCGGGAGGGCAAGTAGTCCATAATTTTGTGATCAAAGGTAATCAGACCCACCGCATCCCGCTGGTTTATCATGAAATAGGCGAGGGCCGAGGCGAGGGTTCTGGCATATTCCAGTTTGGTGACCTCTGCTGAGCCATATCCCATGGATGCGCTGCAATCCAGAAAAATGTAACACCGAACGTTGGTCTCTTCTTCGTATTGTTTGATGTAGTGTTCCCCTGAACGGGCAAACAGCTTCCAGTCGATGTGTCGAATGTCGTCGCCCGGATGGTAGTGTCGGTATTCGGAAAAATCGACGCTGAAACCACGATAAGGGCTTCGGTGAAGTCCGCTGAGGAACCCCTCGACGGCGAATCTGGCCCGAAGTTCAAGGTTTGAGATACTCGCCAATACGGTGGGATCCAGCAATTTGATTTCCTGAGCCATCGGTGGTTCCATCCATTTAGAGCCCGGAATCGGGTTCCGGGACGGCTTCCAAAAGCCTATCGATGATTTGGGTCGTATCCACCCGTTCGGCTTCTGCATGAAAATTAACAATAATTCGGTGTCGTAAGACTGGGTGTGCCAGTGCCCGGACATCTTCATAGGATACGTTGAAACGACCGTTGAGCAACGCCCGTACCTTTCCACCCAGAATCAAATTCTGGGAAGCCCGGATACCCGCTCCCCAGCTGACCCACTCCTTGACAAAGTCGGGAGCACTTGGGTTGCTCGGCCGGCTGGCACCGACCAGCTGCACGGCATACCGGACCACGGCTTCAGCCAAGGGCACCTGATGGGCGATGTATTGAAAATCCAGAATATCTTTTCCCGTCAGAAAAGGCTCTACAGCAGTTTCGGTGATTTGCGTGGTGTTGTTCACCACAATGATTTCTTCCTCTGCCGGTAGGTAATCAATCAATATTTTAAACATAAACCGATCCAGTTGGGCTTCGGGCAAAGGATAGGTTCCTTCGAGTTCGATGGGGTTCTGGGTTGCCAAAACAAAAAAGGGTCGATCGAGTTTATGGGTGGTACCGGCAGCAGTGACCTGCTGTTCTTCCATGGCTTCCAGCAGCGCAGATTGCGTTTTCGGAGGGGTTCTGTTGATCTCATCCGCCAGTAGGATGTTGGCAAAGATGGGTCCTTTGACAAATTTCAGTCTCCTTCGGTTCGTCGAAGGGTCTTCTATCATCAATTCGGTGCCAATTACATCGGCCGGCATCAGATCGGGTGTAAACTGGATCCGATTGAACTGCAACCGTGTGATGTCCGCGATTGTTTTGATAAGCAGGGTTTTCGCCAGGCCGGGAACGCCGGTAATCAAGCAGTGTCCACCGGAAAACAGCGCAATGAGGACTTCCTGAATCACGTCATCTTGGCCGATAATGACTTTTTTGAGTTCATTAATAATTTTTTCCCGGCCTTCCTTCATCCGATCCACCAGCGCAAGATCGTCCGGTGTTTCTTTCTGTAAGCTGATAATCGGTACAATCGTCTCTGCCATAATTTCTCCTTGGTACCCGTATATTTTGGGCTAATGCGTTAACGCGTATATGAGATAGTTAATCCCAAGTTTGTAAGCCATATTGGCGAATTTCGTCGGATACGCCGGATGATAGGTATGCTCCCATCCATCTCCCATGTCGGAATTCCAGTTGATCAGAACCATTACCCGGCCATCGTCATCGAGGACCGCTCGGTTGAACGGCCGATCCACGTCCTGTTCAGGATAGTTATCAGGGTTAAAAATTCTTGGAATCATCTGAGGGCCATCGATGTCATAGAAACAATGAAAAATATGATGCCCTCTATCGAGATCCGCTACCGACCTTTGCGGAAATACTCTGGAAAAGGCACGATAAAAAGTATCCCATTGCCAGGTTCCCCAGAAATCATCAATAAAAAGGAAACCGCCGCGTAAGAGATATTCACGGAGATTTTGAATTTCTTTTTCGGTAAAAGACGGCCCCCCTCTTCGACCCATTTCAAGCATGTAGAGGAAGGGATACTCGAAAATTCGATCATCATCGAGGCGCAGGATCATGGGGTTTTTATTGATATGGATATGGGTCAACCGTCTAACACCACGGAGAAAATTGTGATCCGCAGCCGGATAGTCAACGGCCCAGGTTTGGCGTGGCCCCCAGTAATCACCATCCTCTGAGCCGCCGTCGGCATTATCATACTGGATTCTCACGAAGGTAAACTCGTCCCCTGCCGGGCTGATTTCCGCTTCATACGATTGTGCAAAGGAAAATCGGCAGACGATGACGGTTATCAACAAAAAAAGTAACATGAGTTTTTTTCTGGGCATAACCTAACCTGCACGAGCCAGTTGAAGCGAAGCGAAAATCCCGTTTTTACGGGGAACCAAACAGGTTGTTAAATGAACCACAAGGGCACAAAGAACACGAAGAAAAAATTTAAAGAAATCTTCGTGGCCTTAGTGTCTTGTGGTGAGATAAACATTTGATAAAAAATGCGAACTTTTCCTTTTTAAGCGCCTAATGTAGGCCTTTCGCCACAACCAAATCAGTGTTTCCCCGCTTTCACTTCGTTTCAGACGGGAATTTAGACGGGTGTCGGGTGTCAGGTTTCGGGTTTCAGGTGTCAGCAAACCACAAATCCTGACACCTCGTCTGACAAACCTGGTAAAATCTCAAATCCCAAGCACCAAATTTCAAATAAATTTCAAATTCCAATAATCAATAACCAAACAAGTGCGGCGGTGCCATTTTGCAATTTGCGTGACTCAATCCCAACCCCTGAACTTTTGAACCCCGAACCCTCAACCCCTCTTCTGAGAAACCTCGTTTCTTATTGTGATGAATCCAGCTCCGCTGGTGGTTTAGCTGAAACCTGACACCAGAAACCCGACACCCGAAACCTCCCAAACCCTAATGGCTCATTGAGTAAATAATATAGTTGATGCCGAGCTTATAGGCCTCGTTGCAGTAGCGGGTGGGATAAAACTGATCGAACGTGTGTTCCCATCCATCACCAAGATCTGTGTTGAAATTCACCAGCATCATGATCCGACTGTTGTCGTCAGATATGCCGTGCACCGAGGTCGGATAATCCGGATTGTCCAGAGTAAACCCCCAGCCGAAATTCCACGTTACCCCACGCCCCGGCACCTGCTTGATCTCCTGGACGTCATAAAAACAGTGGAATATGGGATGGGTGATCTCCAATTTTACAGGCCTACGACCCGGGAAAATCTTTTCAAGCTCGGTCAAAAAGTCTTTCCAGTGCTCCGGACCCCAGAAATCATCGACCATCACAAACCCTCCCCGCAACATATATTCTCGAAGTGCCGCCGCTTCTTCCGGATTGAAGTTGGGACCGTTTCCCGAGTAAAGTGGAACCCGTTTCATGTTGATATACAAAAACGGGTATTCGAACAGCCCGGGATCGGTCAGGGACAGCGCTTTGTAGGCCCGGTCGGAAGTGTTCAGCGTCGTATACCGCTGTATACCGCGTAACAAATTTTGATCCGCATCATCGAAATCCGTTTCCCACCAGGCACGATTTCGCCACCAATTGTAGGTTTCCGCACCTTCTTCGGACGGGTAATTGGTGTATCTACCCCTTGCAAAAACAAATTCAGGCTCCACAAGAAGGCCGCCGATGAATGATTCCTGTGTCTTGAGCATCATGGACTCCTCCTGCCCAAAAGCCGCACCCGGTAAAACGAGAATCAGAAATAGCCAAATACGACACCTTATTGTTACGATAGTGTAGATCACCGCACTGTCAAGGTTCCAAAGATTCCAGTAAAATGGTTTGCGCCCGCTCGTAAGTGGGGGCGATTTCCAACGCAGCCAGGGCGCTTTCTTTGGCCTCTGTTCTTTTTCCCGCCCGAATGAATGCCGCTGCCAGGTCCGTTTGCGCCGTGACGGGATCCGTCACGTCAAGCTCCAGTAAAACCTTGTATTCCCGAATGGCCATTTTGTAATCGGTCCGTGTCATTGCAGTTTTTGCGAGGATTTTGTGTGTGTCCAGGTGGTAGGGGTCAACGGCTATGGCACGTTCCAGGTAATAGACCGTCCTGTCATATTCTTTTTGTTTGTATGCAGCCTGGGCGAGTTTAAAGCATGCCTCAAAGGCGTGTTGCTGATATTTTATCAATCCATCCAGTTCGCGTAACATGGCCGCCATTTCTCCCCGTTCTTCATAGAGTTTGGCCAGTATCAAACGGGGATTGGGAACCGCTGCATACTCTGGAAGTAGGTCCCGAGCGATCGTTAAGTGTTTGATGGCCCCATCATGATCCTTCTGTTTATACAAAAGCGCTCCCAATCGAAGGTGCGCCAAAAAATCGCGTGGCTGCGCTTCTATCCGTTTTCGAAGCTCATCGGTGGTCTCTGAGGGCGCGGATGAGCGGGTGGAAGGATGGAGAATTAAACCGGTTCCGTAAAGTCTGCTTGGATGATCGGAATCCCCTTCATGGACGTACACGTTCATCGACTGAATCCGATCATTAATCCAGGCTAAAAACCCTGATTCAAAGGCATTTAAGGGTTGTTTAAAAACCGATTTAAAAATCTTTTCCATCTCTGTGGATGCGGCATATTCATAAATCAATTCTATTAGAGACTCGAATCCGTGTCGTTCAACGATGTAGGCGACAACGAGCGAGGACTGATAATAGGCAAAGTTTATATCCTCTTGGGTTTTGGCCTTGGAGAACCCCTCATTTAAATACTTTAAATCGAGCATTCTGTTCTCCTGCACCGCTTCGATCAGCTCGATATCCTGTTTTCGCCCCCACTCCGGCCGGCCGTGATGCTCTTCAAAGACCGATATCCCTTCCGACAACCACCGAGGCATCCGGTTACGGGTCATTTGTAAGGTGATCACATGGGTGAATTCATGCCAGAGAATTTCCTGCCAGTTTAAGGAACCGGGCGGCTTAAACGCCCGGGGGGAATCCAGTGTGATGACGTTACCGAAACAGACCCCTACAAGCGGCCCAATATCCGGCAACCCCGAAGTACGCACGGAAAAATCTTCATGTTCTGTGAACACTTCGATGAGAATGGGGCCTTTCGGTGTAAAATCATATTTCGCCGTAAGCGTGGTCCAACACTCTGTCAGGAGTGATTTTAAGTAGGGCCAGAGGATATTTGCATCCGTTCGGTCCATTCGCACAATGAAATGGTCCGTTATTCGCGTTTCAAAGCCGGTCAACCGATCCAGGATCTTCAGCGTATTCAATGTCCAGAAATTGAAAGAATCCATCTCGAAACTGTATTCCAGGTGAGGACGTGCTTCTTCCTCTTTACCCAACCGCAAAAGATTTATCCCGAGCAAGCCGTAGCCTTTCCATAGATCGGGATCCATTGCGATGGCTCGGCGGGCTAATTCCACTGCTTCGGTGAAACGGTATTTTTTTCCGCAAATTTCTGCAACCCGCGTATAAAACCCGGCATTCCCCGGGCTGAATTTTTCGACCGCTTCCCGGATGGTTTCATAGGCACTGTTGTCGTCTTTTAAATAAGCAATGGCAGCCAGCAGTGTTTTTGCGTTCAGGGACTCTGGATTGATCTGGAGTATCTCGCGAAGATAGCCCTCGGCGGCATCAAAGTGATCGTCCACGAGGGAAATCTCTGCCAGAATTTCCATTGCAGGGGTAGAGCGAGGATTGATATCCAGAGCCGCGGAAAGGGTTTTATCGGCCTCATGGCCTCCCAACGTCTTTGCCATCCCAACGAGTGCCGGTACATATCGTTGGTTCTGTTTGAGGATTTTTCCATAAGAATTCCGGGCCTCTGCATGATTGTATTTCTCCAAAAACAGGTTTCCCCAAAGAACCTGTGCTTCAAGATTTTCAGGATCAATCTGAAGTGTCTCCCGAAAAAGACGATTGGCGTCATGGTAGCTTTCAAGTTTCCAACAGGCCACAGCTGCCATGGCAATATCTTCTGCATCCGAAAGGATACCGTCATTGTAATGCTCGACTGCACGCTCAAAGTAGGGAACCGCTTCGGAACCTCGGCCACGCAGATCGAGCAGTTTGCCGTATTGCACAAGGCTTCGAATCGTAACATTCGGACCGTTTACAGCCTCCTGCAGCAAACGCATTGCCTCATGGGACTGGCCCGTCAGAACGAGCACCTCTGCCAACTGGCATCGTATCCGAACCGCATCCGGTAACTCTTTAAGCGAGGTTCGGCAAATCTTTTCTGCTTCGGTATAGTTTCCAATATGGGTCAGTGTCCGGCTCGCACCGACGACAGCCTCCGCCCGATCCACTCCGCCCGTTTTGAGATAAAGGGTGAGCGCCTCGTCATATCGGCCCGAACGAAAGGCTTGCTGTGCCTGGTCCAGATAGTGATCCGGATAGGATTCTTTAGCAACGGCGATATGGTATTGAGGCCAAATAGCGGTTACGAGGAGGATGGCAAGAAAAATAGATCGTAATGATCGTTTATGTAAGCAACACATAAAAATTTACTTTTAAAAGACCGCCTTCCAGATTTTCGAGTATAAGGTCCAATGCGTATTTTGTCAATTAAATTAAACTCGTATTCACGCTTTTACCCCTTAACCTGGACGAGCCAGAGACAAAAAGGATTTGCCACCAAGGCACAAAGAAAAAATCCTTTCTTTGTGCCTTGGTGTCTTGTGGTTCGAAAATCACTGTTAAGAAACCAATTCTTACGAAAGGAATCAATGGTGAAGGCTCGTTAAGATGCTGCCAATATTCAGTTTTTATCTTTTTTACTGTTAAGTATTGACATACTTTCGCCCTTTTGCCATATTTAGCCGGATAAAAAGCAAATTCTTTTTCTTTGCTCTCCATTCGGTGCGGTTAGATCGGCTCTGGAATAACCGGGAATTTTACTGGATTGCAGCGAAGCCCCAAAAACCTTCGATCGATTCTTTCACTGGTATCGTTCTGAGCACTACCATTCCCGAATAGAGAATTTTACCTCTGAGCACCACCAGGGATTGTGAGACGGAATTGTTTCACAGCGTGACGCCCAAACGGGCAAATTAATGATTACTCGGAAAGGAGGTGAACGCGTTCAATTCCTTTTAGCAGAAACTCCAGCGGTCATTTATAACAATCCAAATAACCTATGACCTATCGGGTAATGTATCCGGAATTTGAATTAGCGTTTCAGCGAAAGGTCATATAACTTTGAAAAAGGAGGCAAGGTGTCATGAAGGTTAAAAAAAAGATTACAAGAAGACAGTTTCTGAAGACCACGGCGATCACCGCCGGTGCGTTGACCGTGGGTCCGTATGTGAAAACCTCTCATTCCGCCGGGAAATTGTCATGTATGCTTTGGGATCACTGGATCCCCGGCGCCAACGATGTTTCCAAAAAAATCGTCATGGACTGGGGCAAGAAAAACGGTGTTGAAATCACCCTGGACTACGTTACTTCAGTTAGCTTTAAGCAAATAACCACCATCGCCGCCGAAGCCCGGGCCAAGACCGGTCACGATGTCGTGGATCTTCCCACCGTGGAAACGGCGAAATATCCAGAGTCCCTGGAGCCGCTGGATGATGTGGTCAACGCCCTGTTATCCGAATACGGTGAAATGATGCCCGATGCCGAATATCTCGGGAAAATTGAGGGGACCTGGCGTTCCTGCCCAGGTCCTGTCGGTTCGCACACCTATCCCATGGTGTCCCGATTGGATCTCTGGAAGAAGCATGCCGGAGTCGATCTTAAAAAGATGTTTCCGGACAACCCCAATCGTGATGAAGCCCTTGTAAAAACCTGGACCTACGATGCTTTCCTGGAGGGGTGCGAAAAGTTGAATGCTGCCGGCCACCCGTTCGGCAATCCCCTCGGTCCCACCAGTGACTCCCAGGATTGGACCGGTCCCCTTTTTGCTGCCTTCGGTTCCTACCCGGTGGATGCCAAAGGTAACATCACGTTTGATTCCGACGGCACACGGGCGGCGTTGGAATATATGAAAAAGCTGACCGCGGTGATGCCGAAGGATGTCTTTGCCTGGGATGACGCGTCGAACAATCGCTATATCATCTCGGGACGGGGATCGTCGATTCAGAATCCTCCCAGTGCCTGGAGGGTACGTGTACGCGATCAGCCGGAAACCGCGGCCCAACTCTGGCACCACGATACCCCAGCCGGTCCGAAAGGGCTGTTCCGAGGCTCCTTGTCCCGTATGTGGGGGTTGTGGAACTTCAGCAAAAACAAGAGCGCAGGTAAAGACCTGATTCATCATATGTTGAAAAAGGAACAGCAGGAC
>JAHEHB010000383.1 GCA_024644775.1 Deltaproteobacteria bacterium | reverse complement strand
TAATCTTGAAGCTATTATGGAGGCGGCACCCGGATTTGAACCGGGGAATAACGGTTTTGCAGACCGCTGCCTTACCACTTGGCTATGCCGCCGATCGATTTAAGACTGGGTTAAAGGGGTGGAGCGGGAAACGGGATTTGAACCCGCGACTTCGACCTTGGCAAGGTCGCACTCTACCACTGAGTTATTCCCGCTCGATAGGTATTTTTAACTCAAGTCGTTCGTTTTTGTCAATAAAAAATATCAGGATTGGAGGAGCTTTCGAAAACGGAAAAAATAATCTGCCCCGGACCAGACAGTAAAAAATAGTGCCCCCCACAAGACAACAGATCCAACCGCATGAAAGTCGATACCCAAAACCGGATAATGGATCAGCAACGGAATGATCGCGCCCACCTGAAAGCCTGTTTTTAATTTTCCGAGGTGAGATGAAGAGACATCATCGCCTCTATCGGTGATAATATTGCGCAACCCGGTGACGGCAATCTCTCGACCGATGATGACACATACGATCCAACCTTGCACCCATCCAAGAGACACCAGCATAATCAGGGCTGAAGAAACTAAAAGCTTGTCAGCAATCGGATCCATTATTTTACCAAACGTGGACACAAGCCCCCTGCGCCTCGCGTAGAAACCGTCCAGATAGTCGGTGATGGCTCCGAGACTAAAAACCACGGCGGCGATAAATGTCGTGTATTTGTTCGGGTACAGCAGTAAAAGAACAATGGCCGGTATCACAAAGATACGGTACAGAGTTAAATTGTTGGGATGACTCAGTTCTTTCCGTATTTTTCTGTTCGAAAACATCGACACGTATATGTTAATTTAAATCGATACCCGGTAATCGCATCAAAAACCACCGTCGCACTGAAAAGTGGTTCTTAGGATTTCTGTTTGATATCGGTTGTAAGGTATTTGTCACGGCATTGTTTACTGCAAAAAAACAAATCACCTCCATCTGCGTGTAAGGGCACACCGTCTCTTTTTGGGAAATACACGCCACACAAAGGATCCTTGATCATGTCATCGTCGATATTTCGAACGGTGTTCCCCCCCACTGACTGTCTGTTTGTAATATTCGAGGTTATCCAAGACTTCAGATATCGATAGCCGATATAAAAAACCGCAATTAATATCAAAAAACGTATCAATAAATAACAATCCTTTGAGTGTTCGCATCGAGGCGATTCAATAAATCCTCAACAGAATTTTTTAGCACGGGATGTGTTGTTTTGGAATCTATATCACAAATGGGCTGCAACACAAAGCGTCTTTTGTGCATTCGTGGATGAGGAATGACGACAGATGGCGACACCAGCACCAGGGTATCATACAGAACAATATCCATATCCAGAATGCGCGGCCCGAATCTCACGGTATCCTTTTGGCGGCCCATATCCTTTTCGATTTTCTTCAGTACCGATAGAAGCGCAGTGGGTGAAAGGGCGGTTTGAATGCGAACCGCACAATTTACAAACCATCCCTGATTCGTATAATCCATCGGTTCGGTTCTGTAAAACGGTGAGTGGTCAAGCAGGATCGCCTGTTTAGACGCCGTTATCGCCGATATCCCCTTCTGGCAATTTAACCGCTTAGAGCCGATGTTTGAACCGACCGAAACGAAAACGGAGTGATTTCTTCCCTGATTTGTTTTTACCATTTGATACCCCGTGGCTTCCCTCGGGGTCGTTCACTGGGTAAATTCCACATAATTGGAATCAGAACTAACGAGTCCGGCTTGAGAGTATACGGTTACCTTGTAGATGTAACGGTACCCCTTTTCAAGGGTTTCGGTGTACATAAATGTCTTTTCTTCGCCGACGCTTCGTGTGATTGGGATATCGGCCAGCCGTGTAAATAAGACCGGACAGTCTTTACACTCGGGTTCCGAGACGCCCGTTTTCGAGCGATACACATAAAAACCGGATGCCCGCTTAACCGTTGAAACCGTCCAGGTAAGGGTCAGTTGACCATTCTGAATCTCTTCTTTCAAATCTGTAATTGCCGGTAGCGGTTTTTCCCGTGGAGGTAGCGGCGGGCCCTTCTTTCCGCACGAGATCAGAAAACAAGTCGGTAGAACGAAAATAAAAAGTAAAACAAAAAGAAAATACCGGCACCGACTGCCGTGATTGAGCGTTTCTAACCGTTCTTGTCGATTGGGTTTACTTTGAAAGATACGAGGTCTCATCGGATAGTCTTCTCTCTGCTTTCGCTATGGCGTTTAAGACATTGGCTTTGGCGGTCCCACCTGCGGATACTCGACGGTTGATCATCTGTTCAGGGGTTAGAACGGAGAAGATGTCATCTTGAACCAAGGCAGAAAACGATTGCAATTCCTTTAACGAGAGTTCATGGAGTTCTTTATTACGGCTAAGCGCATACCCTACGGCGGCACCCACACAGCTGTGAGCCTCTCTGAAATTCATTCCCCGGGAAACGAGATAATCCGCAAGATCCGTTGCATTGAGATATCCCGATAGCGTCGCTTGATGCATGGTCTCCTTTTTTACGATCAATTTGGGGAGCATGATCGTGTAGATTTGGAGGCTCTCGTTTAATATGTCGACACTTTCAAACAACGGTTGTTTATCCTCCTGCATATCCCGGTTGTACGCAAGCGGCAGTGATTTCATCATCACTAGAACGGCGATTAAACTCCCAAACACCCGACCGGATTTTCCGCGAACCAGTTCGGGAACATCCGGGTTTTTTTTCTGTGGCATGATACTACTTCCGGTGGCAAACGCATCCGCAAGTTCAATGTAACCGAACTCAGAAGAGGACCATAGGATGAGTTCTTCAGAAAACCGGCTTAAATGAAGCATACAGAGGCTGGCTCCGGATAAAAACTCGATGATAAAATCCCGATCTGAAACCGCATCGATACTGTTTTCAGATACCTTTGTAAAACCAAGAAGCTCAGCGGTGTAATCGCTCTCGATGGGATATGTCGTACCAGCCAACGCCGCACTCCCAAGGGGCATGACATCGATTCGCTTCAGGCAATCCCGAAATCTTTCAGTATCCCGGGAAAACATTTCAAAGTACGCCATTAGATGATGAGAAAAAAGCACCGGTTGAGCCCGTTGTAGATGGGTATACCCGGGCAATATGGTATCGATGTTTTCTTTCGCCAGAGCAATAACCGTTTGTCTTAAATCAATCAGTCGCCGTATGATGTTTTGGGTTTCAACCCGCAAAAACATTCGTATATCCAGCGCCACCTGGTCATTTCTGCTTCTCGCCGTATGAAGCTTTTGAGCAACTTTACCCACATTCTCAGCCAGCTTGTCTTCGATATGCATGTGGATATCTTCGAGACGGTCCGAGAACGGTAATTTTCCCTGTTCAATATCTTCCTTTATTTTTCGAAGCCCTTTGACCAGCGTCGTTGCTTCCGACTCGGAGATGATGGCGGCCTTTGCAAGCATCCGGCAATGAGCAATGCTTCCTTCGATATCGTAAGCATACAATCGCTTGTCGGTATCAATGGAGCTCGTAAACGCTTCTACACCTTTATCGGTTTTTTCGGAAAACCGACCGTCCCAAAGCTTATTAGACATCTACGACAGATCCTTTTTTTCAAGCATTTTTTGAATTCGCAATCGTAACGCGTTTAGCCGAATAAACCCTTCGGCATCTTTTTGACTATAGACAGTGTCGTCTTCGAATGTAGCGAAATCTTCCCTGTAGAGAGATTGATCCGATTTACGTCCCAACACCTGGCAATTGCCTTTATAAAGTTCGAGCCGCACCTCGCCGGATACATTTTTTTGGGTATTGTCGATCATATCTTGAAGAATTTTCATCTCAGGTGAAAACCAGAATCCATAGTAAACAAGCTCTGAATATTTCGGGATCAAAGAATCTCTAAGATGCATGACCTCGCGATCCATCGTAATCGATTCCATCGCCCGATGGGCCATTCGAAGGATGGTCCCCCCCGGTGTTTCATATATCCCGCGCGATTTCATTCCCACAAATCGGTTTTCCACAATGTCCGCTCTTCCAATTCCATGGCGTCCTCCGAGCGTGTTGAGCGCTTTTAAAAGATTTGCAGGGGATAAAGGTTCTCCGTTGACAGCGACCGGATTCCCTTTCCGGAACGTAATTTCCATGACTTCCGCCTGATCCGGAGCCTGTTGAGGAGACACGGTCTGGGTATAGATATCTTTGGGGGGTTGATTCCAGGGATTCTCCAGAATGCCGCCTTCATAGCTGATATGGAGCAGGTTCTGATCGATACTGTACGGCTTGTCCGGATTGACCGGCACCGGAATTCCGTGTTTTTTCGCAAACGCCATTAAAGTCGTTCGTGAATCTAGCTGCCATTCGCGCCACGGGGCGATTATTTTTATATGGGGATCGAGTGCAAGATAGCTGATCTCGAACCGGACCTGATCATTTCCCTTCCCTGTTGCGCCGTGGCTGACGGCATCCGCTCCCTCTGCTTGTGCAATTTCAACCTGACGCTTTGCGATGAGGGGGCGGGCAATGGAAGTACCGAGCAAATATTGGTCTTCGTAGATGGCATTGGCCCTGAAGGCCGGAAACACATAATCCTTTACAAAGGTCTCTTTAAGATCCTCCACATACACCTTTGTTGCCCCTGTCTTAAGCGCCTTATCTTTAATGGCAGCCATTTCGTCTTCCTGCCCGAGGTCGGCCGAAAATGCAATGACGTCACATTCATACGTTTCCATCAACCATTTCAGAATCACGGATGTATCGAGCCCTCCTGAATAGGCCAACACAACTTTTTTGATTTGGGATGACACGGTGAAACTCCTCATTTATCCGTTAGTAATCAAGTTATCAGTTCCGTTCCAATACCACTGTCGGTAAAAAGTTCCAATAGCAGCGCGTGACGCTTTTTCCCGTTGATAATATGCACCTTTTCCACCCCTGCTTTCAACGCTTTAGATGCCCATTCAATCTTGGGAATCATTCCTCCCGAGATGATCTTGTCTTCAATCAATCGAGGGATGTCATTGTCCAAAACAGTGGAGATTAATTTACCCGCAGAATCAAGAACGCCGTCAACGTCCGTTAAAAAAATAAGTCGGCCTGCGGAAAGCGCCCCGGCGATACTACTTGCCACAAGATCTGCATTGATGTTGTAGGTTTCACCGGCTTCGCCACAGCCAACAGGTGCTATAATCGGAATAAAGCCCCGTTGCGTAAGGGTATCGATGATATCCGGATTTATCTGGGTTACTTCACCCACTAGGCCCGGGTCGATAATTTCCGGCGGTTTATCTTCATCTTCCTGGTGCACGATA
>JAHEHB010000065.1:3192-16977 GCA_024644775.1 Deltaproteobacteria bacterium | reverse complement strand
ATCTTTGGGATGATAAAAGCGTTGGAATTCCAAATAATCTTTTAGAAGGCGATATTCTTTTTCAGAACTCGTACCTTGAAGAACCTCTTGGAATATAAATGAGGTAATTCCAAATGGTACTTGGTGACGCAGTACTGTTTTCAATTTTTGGGTAGGATTGTTCTGCTTTCCCTGGAAAAAATCGATCAATACCGATGTATCAACAAGAATCATTTTCCAATTCTCAATTTTTTATAATCGTAATCATTAATGAACTTAACTTTGCCTTCCAAATCGAGTAAATTCTTACGCCGTCTGCTATCAACAAACTCTTTCAATGCCTGGTGAATCAATTCCTTTTTTGTTTTTGCATTGCTAAACTGGAATGCTTTTTTGACAAGATGCTCGTCTAAATCAATGTTGGTTCTCATTTTACACCTCCAAATACACATTATTCTACACGCTATTATATATGTGTCAAGTCGGAACCCTATTGATTTAAAATTCGTAAAAAGTCGAATGTGTCAAGTTTTTCTTAAATTGATTTCTTTAATCCTTTACGTTTATGTTATATTTTCGGTTCAATAACCAAAACAAAGTTACGACTGATTTTATCGCCTTGTCTTCTTCCCTCAATCCCTCCTGCCGGGGAGGGAAGCTAGGAGGCTGGGAGGCTATAAAGCCTCAATCCCTCCGGCGTGGCTGTGCTTCGGACACACTTAACACAGGGGGAAATTGTAAGCATCTGTTATGAAGTATAATTTTTAACATCAGAAGACACCAAGTTTGAAAAAGATAGAAAGCCTTGAGGCTGAAAGGTTTTAGCCTCAAGGCTTTCCAACCTCCTGGCCTCCCCGCCATCGATATTTGCATCTGTTATCTTGTTTATTCGTGCTCTTTGTGGTTTAATACCGGTGTGGTTCCGGCCAATCCGGCTTTAGGCGATGATTCAAATGAGAAAAATTGTTTTTTATTATATCGTACTTTCTATTGTCCTGATTTCGGTTACCCGTTCTGCCCCCCTTCGGGTAAACCGCCAGGTAAGCCCCCAGGTAAAATTGACCGGTGACACGCTTTCGGTTCATGCAAGCAACGCGCCTTTACAAACGATTTTAACGCATCTGACAAATTATGGAATCATCGTATCGATTGATCCACAGATCAATCCCAAGATTTCAGCCCACTTGAAACAAAAAAGCGTCCAAGAGGGCTTAGCTGCGATTCTAAAACCTCTTAATTATGTGATGGTCTGGGAGACCATCGAGAGACCATCGGGCGCTGTCCACAAACTGAGTGAAATCCAAATCTTTAAACCCGGTGAAAAAAAACGAATGAGGCCGCTTAACAATCGCTCTGACCGTACAGTGAGCAGAAGCCCCATCGATGGTTCCGTATTTGTCAAAGATGAAATACTGTTTAGAATCGACCCAGATTTGACTCAATTGGAACTCGAAAGACTTTTAAATATGATTGGGGGAACGCTATCAGGCAGCAATGCCGCCCTCGGAATCTACAAAATTAAATTTCCTGAAGATACGGATGTGTTATCTCTTGTCGATACGGTTTCGAACTATCCCGGGATTGCTAAAGTGGAACCCAATTATGTGTATGCGATCCATACACCTCAAGAAACCCCCAATGCACCTTCAATCACTGCGGATCTTTCTAATCTTTCAGACGCTGATGATGCGGTGCCGATTGCCATCCTCGATTCGGGGTTTTCCGAGGACGCCGGATTGGAAGATTTTGTTTTGACTTCTTTTAATGCCATAAATCCGGATGCATCCATTGCAGATTCTCTGGGTCACGGGACGCAGATGGCCCTGGTCGCAGCCGGCGCCATACCCCCAATCGGTGCTGAGACGTCCAGTGATTCCTACTCCCCGATTATTCCCATCAAAGCAATTGACGACTCCGGCGTTACCTCCAGTTTCGACATCATGAGAAGCATCGATTTTGCCTTAGCAAATGGCGCTCGGGTCATGAGCTTAAGCTGGGGCACGGAAACAAAAAGCGAATTCCTGGAAGATGCTGTCAATTACGCGTCCTCAAAGGGGGTAATTGTTGTTGCATCCGCCGGAAACGAACCCACCGGGACACCGGTTTATCCGGCTGCCTATTCCTCTGTTATCGGCGTGGGAGCACTCGGCCCGGAGGGAGATACCTGGGTGAAATCGAATTATGGTAGTTTTGTTGCGTTTAATGCTCCGGGGTTTGCCGTATTGCCGGTGGGTCATAAGGGAGATCCGGGTGCGTATGCGGGTACTTCCATTGCTGCTGCCTATACATCCAATATTATTTCGAATTATCTGTCTCAAAATCCTCAAGCGACGTTTGAAGAAATCGTTTCGGCATTGAAGGATCGTTTTTGATTCTATCATTAGCATGTCACGCACAAACGAGGCGTTCAGTGAGCATGGTAGCCCCCAATAAGTAACCATCAAAATAGACGCAATTTAACTTGAACTGAAGGACAAATCAGGATATACGGAACAACGCTCTGTCCAATGAGGGTTTGAGGGTTGCTTTGTTTGAAAGAAACCATGGATTTACACTTATCGAGTTGATCGTGGTGATATCTCTTATCGGTATCATGTTTTTTTTCACCCTACCACGCTTTCAAGATTTCCTGTTGACCAATCCAACGAATAAGACAACCCGATGGATCATTGGAACGGTGAAGAACCTAAGAGAACAGGCGCAACGTGATGGTAAACGCTACAGTCTGCATATCAGTATGGATTCCAACAAAATGTGGATCACAAACGAATCCATGTCGGAAGAGGAGTTGGAGAATACGGCTCAAAACGGTTACACGCTTCCTTCGGATGTGCGGTTACTGGATGTCGAGTTTCCGGAGAGGGGAAAAATTTCGGTCGGTGAGGCTGAGATTTCATTCTATAGTAAGGGCTATTCGGACAAGGCAATGATTCATTTGGAAAGTGAGGATACCGGTAACCTGACATGCCTCATCGAACCCTTTTTACCAACCATTAAACTGCATGAAGCGTACGTGACGTTTGAGGACTGAGGGATCGGTTCGTGTTCACGTTGCAACGGTTTTCAGACCGATCTAGTATTGATTACAGCCGCCACCGATGTTTTTCAGATCAACGCGGTGGCTGCCAAGATGGTGTAAAGGAACCGTGACAGCAGGTACGAAAGGGGAGCAAGGTGGAAAAACCGGAATATGGACATGTCGTATCTTGAGTTGGGAAACGAAATAGACTATATAATGCAATTAAATAAAATTTTCCCTTCAGAACCAGAACGATGTGTATTCTGGAGACGTAAAAAACAAATGGAAGGACACTATAGCCGCTTGCCAAAAATATGCTTACCTCTAATTTTTCTTTTTATTGCGACCCTCTTTGCCACAATTGCACAACAACCGGAAGCTTCTGCGCAGACCCCGCAGGTTGAAGGCAATCAAAATAGGCCGGTTTCAGGAAATCAAACGTCGGAGCGGTATATAACGATCGATTTTAACAATGTGGATATTGTTGTTTTTATTAAATTTATCAGCGAACTGACCGGTAAAAATTTTATCATCGACCAGCGCGTCAGAGGAAAGGTAACGATTATTTCTCCTTCGAAAATTTCTCTGCAAGAGGCCTATAAGGTATTTGAATCTGTATTGGAAGTTCATGGCTATACGACTGCAGAGGCTGGGGAGGTTATAAAAATTTTGCCCTCTCCGGATGCACGGACAAAAAGCATTGAAACCAGGCTTAAAGAGGAGGCGGATTCCCCTGAAGATAAGGTGATTACTCAGCTTATCCCATTAAAATACGCAAATCCCGCGGACATTAAACGGTTGTTTGCACCGATGATTTCAAAAAGCAGTATCATTCTAGATTATCCGCCAACCAACGTTTTGATTGTAACGGATGTTCACTCCAATATAAAGCGACTGCTCCGAATTCTAAAAGCCATCGATGTGGCCGGAATCGGTCAGCAACTTTCGGTCATCCCCCTTGAATTTGCCGACGCCCAAAAATTTTCAAAATTGTTGGATACTGTTTTTAAAGCGGCGATAAAACCGAAAAAAGGACAGCCGGTATCCGTTGCTCGGATCGTAGCGGATGAGCGAACAAATACCCTTATAATTCTTGCCAGTGAACTTGACACCCAAAGAATCAAGAAGCTGATAAGTATGCTTGATGTGGATACACCCCGGGGAAAAGAAAAGATCCGAGTCTATTATCTTGAAAATGCCTATGCGGAAGATTTGGCCAAGGTTCTTCAGGAACTGCCGACCAAGCAAAAAGGCACCACCCCCCAACAGAAAACGGCACCGGTTGTTTCAGAGCAGGTTAGAATTAGTGCCGACAAAGCGACCAACAGTCTCATCATAATGGCGGACAAAGAAGATTATGTGGTCATAGAAGATATCATCAAGAAGTTAGATATTGAGCGGGAAATGGTTTACATTGAGTCCCTGTTTATGGAAGTCAAGGTCGACACGAATTTTCGACTTGGCGTCGATTGGCGGGCGATTGAGCAGATTTCGTATGGTAACCGAACAGGGGTTGCGGGTGGCGCATTTGATGGCGGTGGCGCCATTGAAGAATCGGACCTGGAGAATCCGGGTGGTTTTGCCCTTGGTGTCATCACCGGTTCGATTGATATTGTAACGGGCGCCGGGACGATCACCGTTCCGAACTTGACGGCGATTGCGCAGGCCTTTCAAACCGACGAAAATATTAATATCCTGTCGACGCCTCAGATTCTAACCACCGATAATGAAGAGGCGCGCATTGTTGTTGGAGAAAATGTGCCCTATCAGACACGATCCTCCCAAATTAGCGGAACCTCGGACACGTTTAGTTCATTCGAATACCGGGATGTGGGGCTTACCTTAAAGATAACACCCCATATCAGCAAGGATCGGCAGGTCCGGCTTGTTATTTCCCAGGAGCTTACTGCATTGACAACATCTCCGGAGGAAACGGATTTTCGTCCCACCACGTTGAAGCGCTCCATTGATACCACCGTAGTCGTAAAAGACAAAAGCACGGTTGTCATCGGCGGACTCATTGGCGAGACCATTACTCGAAACGTGGGGCAAGTCCCCTGTCTGGGCAATATACCGGGGCTGAAATGGCTCTTTCGGTCGCAATCGACGTCGAATGAAAAAACCAACCTTTATATATTCCTAAAACCAACGGTGATTGTTGGCCAAACGGAAGCTTCGGAACTCTTCAATAAAAAGAGAAATCAAATAGACAGGATTAAAGAAGGTCAAATCAAAATGTACGAAAATGATATTTTCTAAAATAACGATAAGACCGATCTTAACCCCCTTCCTTTTTCGGGGGTAATGCGTACCGTTCATAAGCCTTACTGGTGACACTGGAGAAACCGAAAATGATGATCCACAGGTTTGGAAAGAAACAATTAGGGGCGATTAGGGGTTGTTTGAGAAGGGTCGACTGTAAGGGGTTTACATTGATTGAGCTGATGGTGGTCATTGTTATTCTCGGTATTTTAGCGGGTTTGATCGTGCCGAGGATAATGGGTCGACCGGACGAGGCAAAGCAACTAAAAGCGAAGATGCAGATCCAGAGCTTAGAGACGGCTCTAAAGTTATATAGGCTGGACACCGGTTTGTATCCGGATACCGAACAGGGGCTCATTGCGCTGGTTGAACAGCCCGATACAGGCGATGTTCCCAAAAAGTGGCGCGAGGGAGGATATCTTGAAAAAGGTAAAGTCCCTAAAGATCCTTGGGGAAATGATTTTGTTTACCTGTCTCCGGGCGTAAATGGCGAATATGACATTATTTCCTATGGTGCTGACGGGGTGGCAGGGGGTGACGGTAAAAACCTCGATATTACGAATTGGGAAATCGAGTAACCATCCGAACATAATTCTTTGTGCCTATTTTTGCCGACCACTAAACCGCATGAAACTACGCAATGTTTGAAGATTGAGAGCACGTGTTCACATCGCAGGTTTTACTCTGCTTGAAATTGTAGTGGCAGTCTCGATTATTGCCATAGTCTTTATCAGTATTTTTAGACTCCACACCCAAACACTCTCCATGAGTTCCCTATCCAGATTTTACGCCACTGCTCCCATGCTCGCCCAATCCAAGTTATCGGAATCCGTACAGAGCATCGGGAACGGGTATGGCACGGAATCAGGTAATTTTGACGAGGCGTTTCCGGGTTATGAGTGGCGTATCACGGTTGATGACGTCGAATCGGAACTACTCGGCAGTGTTTCCGAAGATTTAAAGAGAGTGGAGATCACGATCACTGCCGGAGATGTCAAAGATGTTTACCAGTTGCGGACATATCGGCTTTTAACGGAATGAGAGCCGTAGGCAGAAGGCAGAGGACAGAAACATGGCCATAAGGCTGGAAAGCTTGGAAGCTATAATGCTTGTGGCCTCCCAGCTTTATAGCCTTCAAGCCATAAAAGGACAGAAGGCAGAGGATGGATTGAGAATGATGTTTGAAGGATTCCGATATCGTCGATCGCCGATCGAAATCGGCGACTCGAAATTAGCGACTCGAAAACTTGACTACCGGAGTCTGGTGGCGGCGGACGTTTCGAAAATCAAAAATCGAAAATCAAAAATCTCCCCTGGATTTACCCTCCTTGAAATTCTGATTGCAGTTTTTATTTTAGCCATCATGGTAACGACGGTTTTCAGCTCCTTTCATTCGGTTTTTTCAAGCACAGAAGCCATTGAAGAAAATACCTTCCATAATGAAATTATAGTCGGTTGTTTAAACCGAATGGTCGGCGATCTTGCGTCGATCTACATCTCCCAGCGTGAAGAATACAAACCGCCCGATCTGGATGATTCGCAGGACCCGTATCGCATTGTAGGGGATACCACATCTGTCGGCAGTAAAAGCTTTGGAAGGCTCAGATTTACTTCCCTTGCACATCTTCAATTTGAGAATAATCCTCACAATGGCATTGCAGAGATTGTATATTATGTGGATGAAGCCGAAGATGACACCTATGTGCTGAAACGGTCAGATACGCTCTATCCGTATCCCCCACTCGAGACTAAAAAGGGCGATCCGGTTTTATTCAGCAACGTTCAATCGCTTTCATTTACGTATTACGACACAGAAGGAGAGACGTTTGATCGCTGGGATTCGGATGATGAATCCTTTGACACCGCAACACCGGTGGCAATTGGGATTCAATTGGAATTTGGTGAGGATTCCGGCAACGGGGTGTTTGAGACAACGGTATATCTTCCGGTTTACCGCAGAAAAGTAGAGATAGAATAAGTTTTTTAGCATGATAACGACAATGGGAAATCGTAAAGGTATTGCACTCATACTTACGCTGACCATGACCACGCTTTTGGTGACCACGGCATTAGAACTTCACCGAAAAGTTCGTTCTACCGTCATCTCCACCGCCTTGACGCGGGATCGGCTGATTTTGTTGGAGATGGCAACCTCCGGTATTCATGTCGGCATGGCGATGCTGATACAAGACAAGATGGATTCACCAACAGACTCGTTGCAGGAAGATTGGGCCAATCCAGAAAAAATAAAGGAGCTCCTTGGAGAGATACCTTTTGAAGGAGGAACCCTAACCCTTCAGATCGGCGATGAAACAGGTAAAATTCAGGTAAATGCGCTGGTTCAGCCTCCTGGAGGGCGTACGTTCAATGAAGGCCAGCGGCTCATTTGGGAGCGATTCTTAATATGGAGCACCGCTCAGCACGAGTCGCTTTCGGATATCGATCCCGTTGTCATTATCAACTCTCTAAAAGATTGGATGGATTCCGGAGATGATGAAGCGATCACCGGTTTGACCGGTGCTGAATCCGACTTTTATCAGGGGCTTGATTCCCCGTATTCCTGCAGAAACGGACCCATCAGACATCGTGGAGAGCTGATGCGGATAAAGGGTATCACCCGCGATTTTGTTTTCGGTACGGATGAATTACCCGGTATCTCTGAGAGTGTAACGGTTTATGGATTAATAACAACCGGAGAGGAAACCGAATCGCATTACGAAGGTAAAATCAATCTTAACACAGCAGATTTACCGGTTCTGATATCGCTTCTTCCTGCAGAGAGCCAGGATATTGCCCAGGCGATGGTGGAGTATCGATTGGAAAAAGATGGCACAGAAAATGCAGAATACGCACATGACATATCCAACCCAAAATGGTATCAAGAGGTTCCCGGTTTAAGCGGTCTTCAGATCGATCCGGCATTGATTACAACGGCCAGTGACATTTTTCAGATCAAAGCAGTGGCTGCCAAAGGGGATGTGAAAGAAACCGTAACAGCCGTTGTAAAAAGGGAGCAAGATAAAAAAACCGGAAAATGGATGTGTCGTATCTTGAGCTGGGAAACGAAATAGACTATAATAAAATTTATGAAAATTCGGCCGGATTGCAGAACACGCGATATGAGTTAACCGGATGATTATCATTTCAGAATGATTTAACTGTCTTTCGGGAATTTTTTATGAGCAGAAAGATTTTTGCGCTCGATATTCGAGATAATACCATATCAGCGATCTCCATAACCAGTGGCTTCAAGAGCACCAGTATCGATGCCTATGTAAATGTTCAAGTCGATGATTCGGCCGACGGCATTCCCAAGGCGATGGAAACCATCGTTAAAGAGGCCGATCTAGATAGCTCAACTTGCATTGTTTCTGTGCCAGCGGGTAAAATTTCTTTTCGAAATTTTGCGGTGCCGTTTAAAAACTCAAAAAAAATCAGACAAATCCTGCCCTTTGAACTCGAATCGACCGTGGCTGTTCCAACTGACAATCTTAGCATCGATTTTGTTCCGGTAAAGTTGTCGGAAAATAGCAATAATACCGATATCATTGTAGCATGTGTCGAAAATAGTCAGTTAGAAATGTACTTAAAGACCTTGGCCGATTTCAATATAAACCCGGAAATCATAACCGTCGGAGGATTTCCCACTGCCTATTTCTTGTCTCAACTGGATGATTTTCCGGAGAGTGGGCTCGTTTTAGATTTCGGTAAACGCAATGGTACCTTATTTCTTATCATCGCAAGACAAATTGCCCTGATTCGCCCTATTTCATTGAGTTTTACAGGTTTATCCGGCCCATCTGATTCACCCGGTTCGTCTGATTCATTTGAGGTGGAGCATCTCTGTCGGGGTATTCAACAGACGCTTTTTTCGTTTGAAGAAATTTTCAACCTTGATTTCCGGCCGGAGGCGATGCTGATTACCGGAAACGGTTTGGATGACACGCGGCAGGAATCACAGTTGGCCCAGGGCCTTGGGATTCCTGTAAAACGATTGGACCTTGTTGCGGCGTCAGGTTTCCGCATGAAAAACGGTTTCAAAAAATCGTGGAATTCATCTGAAATGGACAATGCCCTTGCCCTGGCTCAAATGGAATTGACCGGATTGGACGCCTTTAATTTCGGCAAGGGATTCTTTGCTGAAAAGAATTTCTGGTCGGAAAACCGCAGGCGCGTGATTCAAACAGCGGTGCTGGCAGGACTGTTGTTCATGTTTGCATTCTTTGACGTCCTGTTCGAATCATATATCCTACAAAAAAAGGTGGTTCAATTGGATCAGCAAATCGCGGGTGTGTTTAAACAGACGTTTCCGGAGATTAAAAAAATTGTGGATCCATTGCACCAGATGCGTGTAAAAATAAAAGATGTAAAGTCGACTGCGTTATTTCCGACGGATACCGAAAAAAAGAATCGAACGATTGATTTAATCAATCGGATTAGTCGACTGATTCCAAAGACAACGGATGTTGAGCTAACGCGGGTTGTCATTGGACCGGAAAATTTTGTGCTTTCGGGAAATACGGATACCTTTAATACGGTCGATGATATTAAGAGTCGGCTCGAGACAGCAGATGTGTTTAAAAAGGTTACCATCAGCTCCGCGAATATTGATCGATCAGACAATCGTGTTCGCTTCAAAGTAAAGGTGGATGTGTAAAAAAAGGAATCGATGCTAAGAAAACTTAATAAAAGACAAAAATACGGCGTTTTTGCGGCCGTCGGAGTGCTTTGTTTATTTATTTTTTTTCAGTTTATCCTTTTTCCGATATTGGATAACAGAGAGCGGCTTAGAAGATCTCTTCAGGTAAAAACAAAGATGCTCGCAGACATGCAGCAACTTCAGGCTGAATATCATCTCATCACCCAGCAATCCGACTACCTGAAGAAACGGTTTGTACGTCGAACGAAGGGATTTACACTGTTCTCATTCCTCGACAAGCTTGCCAGGGAAGCGGATGTGAAAGACAGTATCGCCTATATGAAACCCTCGGCGACGGTTCACAAAGATAGTGGAGGTAAGATATCTACCATAGAAATGAAGCTTCAGTCGGTGGCATTACCGAAATTAACCGATTATCTTTATCGCGTAGAAACTTCCGAAAACATGGTCTCCATAAAACGCGCGTCGTTCATAAAGAAAGAAAAAGAAAAGGGCTCCCTTGATGTGATTCTTCAGGTGGAGACCTTTGACTTTGATATTTAGTTTTATTCCAAACAATTACTGATAGCGAGTCATCGACAATGAAACAGACCCGTAAAAAGTTTTTCTACTTTGTTTATATCATCGTTGCTACGGTTTTTTTTCTTTATCTGCTGTTTCCATCGGATGTAGTGAAAGCCTACATCGTGACCCATGCAAATGGTGTCGATCCTAATTTCCGTGTTACGGTAAACGATGTAAAACCTTCTTTACCGCCGGGGATTCGGATTGCGGACGTATCTTTGTATTGTGCCGGTCAAATCGTTTTTTCGGCAGAAAAGGTGACCGTTTTGCCTCAGTATGCAAAACTGATTCATCCAGATACCGCATTCACCCTATCCGGTACGGCGCACGGGGGAAGAATAAAAGGAAGGCTGACGATTGAAAAAGACAACCACGTCGGTTTTGACGTAGAATTATTCAGTATTCAGTTAGAAACGATTCCGGCGATTCAATCATTATTCAAAGAGGGCATATCCGGCCGTTGCAGTGGAACGATTCGTTATCGCAGCAAAGCCGGAATCGGTGGGGTATTTGACTCAACGCTTTCCATTACCAACGGTACGGTAGAAATCGTAAACCGTTCTTTGAACTTGGATACCTTGATTTTTGATCAGATATCCGCAAATATCGTTTTGGACAATGATCGGCTTCGCATAAAGAATTGCGATATCGTAAGCCGCCAGGGAAATGCCAAGTTTGCCGGTACGATTCAACTGCGAAATCCACGTGAAAAGAGCACGCTGAATCTAACCGGAAACTTAAAACCCAACGCGGCCCTGCTGACAGCGATTAAGGGTGCATTGCCTAGAGGTGTTTTTGCCAAAACAGGTTCTGGGAAAACGGATTTGACACTTCGGCTTCGAGGGGCTTTCGAAAACCCGGATGTAACGTTTAACTAGATCTAAAATTTATCATTTCAATGATGAAACGAATCTTCCCCTATCTGAATTTTTTGTTAATTACGGTGATGATCTATCTCGGTGTCAATGCATTCTACAAGATCGCGTCGGCGAAGTTGGATATTATCCCATCGTCATCCACATCCCAACGGGCGTCTGTTGCCGTCAAATCGGAGACACGTCCACCAATCACTGATTACAAGTCCATAGTCGATCGAAATCTTTTTAACATGGATTTGGGAAAAAAAGCGAAGCCGAAACAGGTTGCCATTGAGTCTTTGAAGCAAACCGAGTTGAAAGTAAAACTTTGGGGGACCGTAACGGGTAACGACGGAAAGGCGTACGCAGTAATTGAGGAAACAAGGGGAAAAGAGCAGTATCTTTACAAAGCTGGGGACACCCTGAAAGACGCAGTAATAAAATTGATTTTAAGAGAAAAAGTCGTTCTGCATGTCGATGGCAAAGATGAAATCCTAGAAATGGAAAAAATGCAGGCAAGAGGTGTGCCCCCCAGGAGAGGTTCTGCGGTAAGAACACCGACGCGGCGACAACGAACACCGGTTAAGAAAAATATTGTATTAAAACGCTCGCAGTTTGAAGGTGAATTAGGAGATCCCGAAGCGCTCATAAAGCAGGTCCGGCTTCGCCCTCACTTTACCGATGGAAAGCCAGACGGTATGATGCTAACCGGAATTAAACCGAAATCAGTTTTTCGCAGAATGGGTCTTAGAAATGGTGATATTATTATCGGCGTCGAAGAGGAAATGGTTCAATCGGTTGAGGATGCGGTTAAATTATACCAAGACATGGCATCCGCTGGGGAGACATCGATCCGGATAAAACGACGAGGCCGCGTTCAAACGATCAATTACACGATTGAATAATAAAAGATGAGATAATGAACAAAAGATTTATAGAAACACTGAAGACCACCTGTCAAATTACCGATGATGCGCTGCAAGCCGCTCAATTGATTCAAAAGGAACAAGGGGGTAAGCTCAAAGAAATACTGATCGACACCAAAGCGGTTTCCGAAACACAGATCCTTGAGGCATTGAGTTTACAGTATAACATTCCATTTTGGCCGGAACTTCCCCTTGGCAATATCGGCAATGATTTCGCACGTATTGTCCCGATTCAATTCTTAAAAAAATATGTAATGATTCCGTTGGAATGCAACGGTCAAAATGACCAACTTCAGCGCATATTGGAAAAGCCGGCACAAAATGAAACTGAAGAAAACCTGTATAACACCGGATGTGTCATCGCAATAAACGACCCCTCCTGCTTTCAGCAGGTGGATGATTTGGTTCGCGTTTTGGAATTGGAGCACTATCAGCTGGTTATTTCCACCAAAGAAGCCATCCTTTCACTTATCAACATGTCCTATGATCTTAGCAGAGACTCTGCCGAACAGCTTGTACAGGAGATGGAGCAAAATGGGAAAGACATCCTCAGCCAAATTGAGGATACCGCAGATCTATTGGATGATACCAGCGATGCGCCCATTATAAAACTGGTAAATCATATCATCTCTCAATCCATAAAAGCCCGTGCAAGCGATATTCATATTGAACCCTCCGATAATGCCTTCAAAGTCAGGTACAGAGTGGATGGCATATTGTACGACTTACTGGCCCCACCGAGTTGGATACTTCCAGCACTGGTCTCCAGAATAAAGGTGATGTCCAAGATGAATATTGCTGAAAAACGCTTGCCTCAAGATGGACGGTTTGATGTAAAAATCGGCGATCAGAACATTGATGTGAGGGTATCGACGATCCCCACTGCATTTGGAGAACGCGCTGTTCTTCGCTTACTCAATAAAACAAGTAAACTAATGAGCCTCCCGGATCTTGGGCTACGATCAAATGAATTGGCTATCGTAAAAGAGCTCATTCGAATACCAAATGGTATTATTCTGGTTACAGGACCCACCGGCAGCGGTAAAACAACGACATTGTATGCGGTCTTGTCTGCCATCAATACACCGGATATTAACATCATCACCATCGAAGACCCCATTGAATACCAGCTTAACGGGATCAGCCAGATACAGGTGAATCCGAAAATAAATCTTACTTTTGCCCGCGGCCTGCGATCCATTGTGCGTCAGGATCCGGATGTGTTGCTGATCGGAGAAATAAGGGACAAAGAAACGGCTGATATTGCGGTTCAGTCCGCCCTAACGGGACATCTCGTTTTTTCCACACTCCATACCAATGATTCAGCCAGTGCCATAACCCGACTGGTGGATATTGGGGTAGAGCCCTTTTTAATCTCTTCCTCTGTGATCGCAGTTGTTGCACAACGACTGGTTCGAACCCTTTGTAGCGAGTGCAAAGAAGCGTTTGTGCCGGATGATACGGCCCTTGAACACATGGGTCTCAACGCGGATCATATCGGAAAACACACGGTTTATC
>JAHEHB010000065.1:0-3182 GCA_024644775.1 Deltaproteobacteria bacterium | reverse complement strand
GATTCGAATCAAATTAAAAATGAAGCGATGAAACACCGCATGGTGACCCTTCGCCACGACGGGATACAAAAGGTTTTAGAAGGTATTACCACCTTTGAAGAAGTGTTAAGGGTGACTGAAAAATAACCCTGTATGCTTTATCGAATCGTAAAGATTGTACTGTTGTTTTTTGCCGTCATTTTTATTGCCGGTGCTAGCACGTATGTCACGCTCACATTTTTTATTAAATTTGAAGATACCGTTGTGGTTCCGGATCTTTTGGGAAAAGACGTTGTTTACGTTCTACAAATCCTGACAGATTTGGGGCTCAACACCAAAGTCAAAGGATCTGAATATAGCACAGAGATACCGATCAACCATGTCATCTTTCAGGAGCCTCTGCCGGGAGCAGAAATTAAAAAGGATCGCGATATACGTATCGTTATTTCAAAAGGCACGCGATCCGTTTTGATGCCCAATTTGAAGGGCCTTACCTTGTCCCAGGCCAGGATTATTCTGGAAGAAAATGGATTGTGCTCCGGAGAGCAATCCCTTACACATGATCCGGCGATTCGCAAGGATGACATCGTCGCGCATGATCCGCGACCCGGCAGCCGGGTCGATAGGGGCAACTGTGTGAGCCTTCTCGTGAGCATGGGGCGCCGGCTAAACGCTTATCGAATGCCGGATTTCAAAGGTAAATCGCTTGACGAGACCGTACTTCGCATCGAGGAAAACCGTTTTAAAATCGGGGATATCAAACATGTGTTTCAAAAACATTCCCCCCGAAACATCATCGTCTATCAGGATCCCATGCCCGGCTATCGGGTTTTTGAGGGAGCTCGGGTTCATTTGTCTGTAAACAGAAAAGTCGGTGAAACCGAACGGGCGGTCTTTGAAGGCATTGGTGGGATAGGGCTTTTCAGATATCGCCTTGAAAACGGATTTTTAAAGCGGCGTATCCGAATTCGCTTGAATAGTTATGGTGTGTCAACGGATCTTTTCAACGATTTTCTGAAACCCGGAGAGGAAGTCTGGCATTTTGTCCCAAAACGAAATGACGCGACGATCCTGTTATATGTGGATGGTGAATTGATCAAAACAGAGTTGTTTTAGGAGATCGCCGATGAAGTTAATTGCCCCCTCCATACTGTCTGCAGACTTTTCAAAACTGGGTGATGAGATACGCTCTGTGGAAGCAGCCGGCGTGGATTGGATCCATGTCGATGTTATGGACGGTCACTTTGTGCCCAACATTACCATGGGGCCGCTGGTTGTGGAAGCGGTCCGCCGGGTTACAACACTTCCCATTGACGTTCATCTTATGATCGAAAACCCTGACTGTTTTATAGAAGATTTTGTTAACGCCGGTGCCTCCCTGATTTCAGTGCATGTTGAGACGTGTGTGCATCTTAACAGTACGATTCAGATGATTAAAGAAAAAGGGCTTCAGGCCGGCGTCGTATTGAATCCGTCTACACCGATCGATTCGACACAATGGGTTTTGGATTATCTGGATTTTGTATTAATCATGAGCGTGAATCCCGGTTTTGGTGGGCAGGGTTTCATCCCAAATAGCATTGAAAAGATACGGAAGATGCATGAAACGATTGATGAGCGGGACCTTTCCACTCTCATCGAGGTTGACGGCGGAATCAATAAACGGACGATATCGGCCGCAGCGGCAGCCGGTGCCAATGTCTTTGTGGCAGGTTCCGCTATCTTCGACGGTGATGATTACGTGAAAACCGTTAAACAATTTAGAAAACTGATCAACACATAAGGTGTATAATGGCAACGAACAAATCTGCAAAAAAGATATTGGTCATCCATGGGCCGAATCTAAATATGCTCGGTAAAAGAGAACCGGAGGTTTACGGTAAAACGACCCTGACTGAGATCAATCAAAGCTTGATAACGCTGGGGAAAACCCTTGGTATGGAGATAGAGGCGTATCAATCCAATCATGAAGGGGCTATCGTTGATAGAATTCAAAAGGCAGCGGGTGACTATAATGGCATCATTATTAACCCTGCAGCTTATACCCATACCAGCATTGCTATAAGGGATGCGTTGCTTTTGTTCGATGCTCCCATTATTGAGATTCATCTGTCGAATATCGACAAGCGGGAATCCTTTCGACACACATCCATGATCGCAGATGTGGCAACCGCACGCCTTGCAGGTTTCGGTGCGCAGGGGTATTCGCTTGCGCTAAAAGGAATTGCGGAGATCGTCTGAACCCTGTTTATTTTGAAGCCGGCGGATATTTCAGGGAATGATTTACGTTAAATTCCGCTTCTGAAAATTCTTCAATGTCTGTATAGTAGTAGGCACCCGCATCAATATCCCGTGTTTCGATCAATTCGACCATCGGCCGAATCATCGGCACCTGCTTCAGCCAGGGACCCAGCCAATACATAAACGCCAGGATAACCAATATACCCATAATGAGACGTATCGGTCCTCTGCCTTTGTTATGCATTTCCGCTAAGAAAGAATTGCTTTTGTTTCCTTCCATCTCGCCGGTTGGCTCCACAGTTAGATTTTTGCGGTAATTTCAGGAAACACCAGATAGAACATAATGTATGCCATGATAAGCGTCAGCATCAGGTTGAAGGATTGGCCGCATACATAAAGAATCAAAGGTTTACCGCCTTTAAAATATTCTCTTAATTCCCTGAAATTCGTAGCGAGTCCAATACTCGTAAAGGCTAAACAGAAAAACCACCCTCTGAAAATCCGGGAAAAACCTCTGATGGCCCCTTGATCAATGAGGGTGTAGCCCACATCGCTACCAAAGGCTTCATAGAGCAGGGAGAAAATAATGGATGCAACGATAAATCCGATGACGAATTTGGGGAAACGGTACCAGATCTCCATGGGGCTCACACGTTGTCCCGGTATTCGCTCAACCTTTGCCACCCAGTACAGGGCGACAAAAAAGGCGATGACGCCGATCAACACGTTTTGAATCATCTTGATAGTGGCAGCCACATACAAGGCTCGATCGCTCAGAAATGCACCGGCTGCAGCGACAGCGCCGGTGGCATCGATGGTTCCGCCCATCCAGGCGCCACCCAGAACATGAGGCATTCCCACCGCTTTAATGAACGCCGGCATGACAATCATCATAATCGAGGTAAATACCAGTGATAACCCCACCGCCAAGGTTAATTCCTCTTTTTTCGCGCGACAGGCGG